>NZ_JWGX01000063.1:0-25415 GCF_000813075.1 Shewanella sp. ECSMB14102 | reverse complement strand
AAAGTGCCTCGGCTTCAGGCAACCTATTGCGGTATTCAATGAATTACGCGAGGCAGCCTAATTTAGCGAGTGGTGCACTTCGGAGTTGAATTCGCGTTGTAATCTGCAGAAAGATTTAACTCAGATGTTTTGATTTTTGTGTATAATGTCAGGCCAGATATGTCAATTTTTATCTCAGTCGATATTGTAAATCCTTTCACAGTTGCTGTTATTATTCCATCTGGCTGTGTCATTATTTTGGTTTCTAATGGCCCATTTAAAGTTACATGTTTCAACTCTCTATACCTGAATGTTGGTAGCTTGTTGATTTCCGTTCTTGCGCTTGATTCTATAGATGAGAAGATCTTTTTATTAATAGATTTTAATGTTTTTTTGTTTCATTATGTATAGGGAGTCCTATGGATTCATTGTTGATAACCATCAAGCTATTCCATTGGCCTGATTGTTTTTCACTAATTTCAACAAGATGGTTAGTTCTAGATACATAAGTTGGATAATAAGCCGTACTTGATGTTGAAAAAAACAACGTTAATATTAGTATGATTTTTCTCATAAAAACTCCTTTTTCGTATTTGCCCTTGAGCATAATTTGTAAATTATGCATTTCTTAAGTAATCAAAAAAATGTGTATAAGGCAATCAAAAAAATCAATCTTTAACATTTTTGCATTTGTTTTTTGGTTGTTAAAGTTATGTGTTGATTGGCTGTTTTTTGATCTTGGTTTGTTTTTATTGTTGCTTGCTTAGGGCGCCTTGTGTTTTTGTACTTTTCCAACACCAAAGCTTTACCAACCTGAGTATTGTAATCTCACAGGCTTAGTGTCGGGTTTATCAGTTGTATGTATCGGCGCATAGGCTGTCAGATCCATTAATTTTCCTTGCCAGCCTTAAAGGCGTTGTTGTCTAAAACAGCGGAACCTTTTTGGCACTTCATGATCAGAGCTTGCATCGCAAGGTTTACGGTCAATATCATGGGCAAGTCAAAGCGCACTGTCACCAATTGGAAGCAATACAATCAGGCATTAGTTAACCGTGGCTCTATCACTTTCTGGTTGGACAAAGCGACTCAACACTGTCAGGCAATATGCAATATGCGTCCCTGGAGTGTGGTTCAGGAGCAGCGGCCCGTGTTTCGTGCCGTGCCCGGTTATCCAATCAGTTCGCCAGGATGAGCCGAGAAGGTTGGGTCAACGTGGAAGAGACAGTAAACGAACAGGGCTTTGTCAGCCATGTGGAAGTGCTGGGCTCCAAGGGTGGCAAGCAGTTTGAAACTGAAACCGTCAAAGCCGTGTCAAAGTGGCGCTATGCACCTAAGTTTGTCGATGGTAAGCCTGTTAGCGCCAAGACGTGGTCGAAGATCTCCTTCACGCTTTAAGGCTGCAAAGCGGATTGTTGCCCAATAAAAACGCCGGCAGTTGCCGGCGTTTTTGTCCTCCTCATCCTGAGTTAGATAAGGAACACATTCAGACTACAGGCGCCGTGGGCACCAACTACCAGTGCCTGCTCAATGTCAGCCGTCTTGGATGGGCCGGCGATAAACACCCCAAACTCACCCGAGTCCAACATTATCTTGTCGGCCGCTTCATGCATGTTGGCGACAATGGCATCGGCTTCCAGTACCAGAAACAGGTTCTCACAGATAAAAGGTGTGATCCTGTGAGATAGAGACTTCTGACTGACCCAGATGGCACCGTTTTCAGCAACACCCACTTGACCCTTGATTACGGCATAATCGATATCACGCAGATCATGGCTGTCAGCGGGCACTTCACGGTTACCTGTTACCCCTTCTACCTGAGAGATAATCTGCTTGCCTTCGGCAATCAAGGCATCGACTTGCTGCTGCAGTTCGGTAAAACCACCACGCTTATGCAGTTTGCCGGCAACGGTTCCCAGGTTGGTTTCAAACTGGCCAATCAGGTCGTCCAGTCTAGGGGCCACATCTATGGCCGGCATATTGTGTCCTTCAAGTGCGCAGGACTTAAGGGCATCCAAAATAAAAGATTTGCTGGACATCTGATTAGCTCCTGTTTTTCTTGAACCAGGCCTCGAAACTAGAGGCGGGTGCCTTGGGCAGTTCACGGTATTTACCCCAAGCGCCAGAGAATGGCTTGAGCAGGCTACCTGGCAGTATTCTCAAGCCCAGTCTTGCCATGCTCATGGAGCAGTTCAGCATAGTGGTACTGGCCATAAACTTACCGACCAATGGCATATAACTGCCTTTACCGTAAGGCAGTTTACCTGACTCGGCCTTTAGACGACGCTGACGGAAGATGATCTTGTCCAATGGCACCTTAGTGGGGCATACATAGGAGCAAGAGCCGCACAGGGTACAGGCCCAGGCGATGGAGTTGGTGTCATCGTCCTGCGCACCGACTGCGATGCCAATTGGACCTGGAATAGTGTAGTTGTAGCTGTAACCACCGCTGCGACGATATACAGGGCAGGTGTTCAGACAACCGCCACAGCGGATACACTTGAGCGACTCGGCAAGGATCTTGTCCTTGAGCATCTCAGTGCGGCCATTGTCCACTATGATGACGTGCATCTCACCACCGGCCTGCGGGCCGCGGTAGAAGCTGGAGTAAGTGGTTACCGGCTGGCCGGTGGCGTTGCGGGCCAGAGTACGCAGGTAAACTGCGGCGCTTTCCACCGATGGTACCAGCTTGTCTATTCCCATGGAGTGCAGCTGCAGCTTAGGCAGGTTACAGCCCATGTCGGCGTTACCTTCGTTGGTACAAACAACCACTGCGCCCTTGTCGGCGATGGCCATATTCACCCCTGTCATGGCCGCATCGGCACTGAGGAATTGCTCACGCAGATGGGCACGGGCGGCACGGGTCAGGTAAGTCGGGTCGCTGGCACCGGCCTCTGTGCCGAGTTTTTCATGGAACAGTTCGCCCACTTCCTCTTTCTTGAGGTGAATGGCGGGGACCACGATATGTGAAGGTGGCTGTTTTTTCAGCTGAATGATGCGTTCACCCAAGTCTGTGTCTATGACCTCTATGCCCTTGCTTTCGAGGAAGGGGTTGAGGTGACACTCTTCGGTGAGCATGGATTTGGACTTCACCAGCTTCTTCACCTGATGGCTGGCCAGAATCTCATGCACTATGCGGTTATGCTCGGCGCCGTCTTTGGCCCAATGCACTTGAATGCCGTTCTGGATACAGTTGGCTTCGAACTCTTCCAGATACTTGGCCAGATTGGTCAGGGTATGCAGCTTGATAGCCGAACCCAGATCCCTAAGCTGTTCCCACTCGGGCAGGCTGCCGGCAGCGCGGTCGCGCTTTTCCCGCAACACCCATAGGGCTTTGGAATGCCAATCAACTCTGGACTCATCGCGGCAGAAGATCTCTGCCTGGCTGGCGTGGGCTTTGGCCCCTTGTGTCTGTGACATGGCTATCTCCCTAAATGGCAGCGTTGAGGATCTGCGCCAGATGGCGGGTTTCTATCGGCAAGTTTTGGCGACGGATCATGCCGTCCAGATGCATCAGACAGGATGGGTCAAAACCGACGGCATAGTCTGCACCCGTGGCTGCATGGGCCTGAGCCTTGTCTTTGCCCATCTTGGCAGACACAGCACCTTCATCTACCGCGAAGGTACCGCCGAAGCCGCAGCATTCGTCGCGGCGATCCGGATAGGTGATCTCTATGCCGGGAATACGTTCCAGCAGGGCTTCCATTTTGTTGTAACGTGGGCCCATATATTCACTGGGGCTGGCGAGATCCAGCATACGAATACCGTGACAACTCAGTTGTAGGCTCACCTTGTGTGGGAAGGCTTTGGGGAAGCTCTCTACCGGGGCGACATCGTGCAGGAACTCGGTCAATTCGTACAGTTTGGCGATAACGGCCGCGGCTTCCGGGCTGTCGTCAAACTCATGGAAGTTTTCTTTGGCGGCTACCAGGCAGGATGCCGCTGGACATACGATAGCATCGCATTCGACTCCCTTGAAGGCGTTGAGCAGCTTCATAGTGGTCTTGCGGGCTTCGTCAAAACAACCCGAGTTGGTCATGGGCTGACCACAGCAGGTTTGGCCTTCAGGCAGGATCACCTGGTGCCCCAGCTTCTCCAGCAGTTCCAAGGTGGCGATGGCCACATCCGGCAGCATCTGGTTGACCAGACAGGGAATAAACAAGGCTATCTTCATTTGGTGTTTCCTAATTGGATGTTGCTTGCGTTAACCGACATCATCTATGTCCGGTGTGGTCAGATGCTTTCTGACTCTGTATTTGAACATCACCTGACACAGGGTAAATATGCTTGAATATAAGCCTATAACCACACAATAAATAGTGCTAATTCAGTAAATGATTAAAATCTTTTTTGCAAAAATGAGAAGGTTTTAACCATTTGATTTAAATGTATTTATTTGTATTTATTTTGTTCGTTAATCCGAACATGAATCCGTTATATAACACAGATGAAAAAAGAGGGAGCTAATGCTCCCTCTAAGTATAGTCAGCGACTGCACTCCTCCAGCAAATAAGCCAGGTGGCGGTAGGAAATACCACTGTGGTGGCTCAGGCCCACTTCACACATACGGTTGGCGTAGTAACCTTCCTTAAAGTCGGTGGGGATGAGTTTCTTAATGTTACGCAGTGCCGAGGCGTTGATCTCAGGCTTGTAAAGACCTTTCTCACCAGCATAACCACAACAGTCTACACCGGCCGGGCGCAGCACCTTGTTGGAGCAGGCATCGGCAATGGCTTGCATCTTGGGTTCCAGCTTCATCTTACGCGCCGAGCAACCCAGATGCAGTGCCACATTGACCTTCTTAGTGAGGGTGAGTTTCGGCAATACCTTGTCGTGCAGGAACTCGACCAGATCCAACAGTTCAACCTTGGGATTGCCGGAAAGAGCACGGTAGGTGCAGGAGAGGGCATCGACAACCACGGGCAGCTTGCCGCCCTCGGTCATGGCGCTGACTGCGTCAATAAGCTCGTCACGCTTCATATCGGCGTTCTTGAAATCCCCTTTTGATTCCCACATCTGACCGCAGCACAGATTGCGGGTTTTGGCCGGTGTAATCACGTTATAGCCGGCACGTTCAAGCAAGGTCACTACCACTTCAGGCAAGGTACGGTCATCGGGATCCAGCGGTGTTGGGCCGAAGGTACGACCACCGCAAGCGGCGAAGTAGACCACGGTTTCCTGGTTGGCTTTGGGAGCCGATGGTTTAGGTAGCTTACCGCCTTTGGGGAAGTCAGGGTTCCAGTAAGGCACTTCTTTGGAAATCGCCCGGCCCATGTTCATCAGCCCTGAGGTGATACCCGTGCCCGTGAGTTTGTGTATTGTGCCCAGGGCATCAAAACCTGTGCTCAACACCTGGTTGACAGCGCCCCAGTGCTTGGCCTGGAAGTCCAGAACCTTCTGTTCTGTGGTGGTGATATAAGGGGTACGCAGCTTGCGAACCAGTTGGCCCATGCTATTGTCTACCGGGCAGGCAATGGTACACAGCTGACAGGCGGCGCAGGTATCCACCACATCATATTTGGCGGCGGCACGCATCTTCTCGGCCGCTTCCTTGTCGCCGCTCTGTTCCAGACGCTCGATTTCACGCAAGGTGGCTATCCGCTGTCTGGGTGACAGGTTAAGCGCCGAGGTGGGGCAGGTCTTTTCACAGAAACCGCATTCGATACACTTATCTACCAGGTCGTCCACTTCGGGACAGGGCTTGATATTCTTGATGTGTACCTGCTTGTCGTCGTTAAGGATCACCCCAGGGTTCAGCAGGCCTTCGGGGTCGAAGATCTGCTTGATGTTTTTCATCAGGGTGTAGGCGTCACTGCCCCATTCCATTTCCACAAAAGGTGCCACGGCGCGGCCTGTGCCGTGCTCGGCCTTCATCGAACCGTCGTACTTGTTGATCACCATATCGGCGACCGCTTCCATAAATTGATGGAACTGTTCGATATCGGCCTGGGAGCCGAATTTAGGGGTAATGATAAAGTGGAAGTTACCGGCTAGCGCATGGCCGTAGATCACCCCTTCAGGATAGCCGTGCTTATGGAACAGCTCGGTCAGATCGTGGGCGGCACTGGCTAGGTTTTCAACCCGGAAAGCCACGTCTTCGATGATTACCGAAGTGCCTTTGGGACGCTCGCCACCGATAATGGGGAATAGGCCGGAGCGCATGGCCCAATATTTACCGTAAACGGCCGGATCACGGCTGAAGCTGATGGGGCGCTCGGTCTCGATATGCGCCAGTTTGGCGATAACGTCCTGGGTATAGCGTTCCAAAGTTTCATCATCGTTGGCGCGGGATTCTATCAGCAAAATCGCAGCGCCTTCAGGCAATTCGGCCAGCCAATCCGGCATGCCCTTTTTGCCTGTTACCGCCTTGATGGAGGCCCAGTCCAGCAGCTCGGCTGCGGCTACGCTTTCGCCCTGAATAGGGGGGATTGCCCGGGCTGCATCTTCCATATTGAAGAATACCGCCATGGCCGAGGCCTTGAATTTAGCCTCTTCCACTGTGTGATAGGTGACTTCGTTGACAAACGCCAGTGTGCCTTCGGCGCCGACTATGATGTGGTTGATGATGTCGAAGGGATCTTCAAAATCCACCAGGGCGTTGAGGCTGTAACCTGTGGTGTTTTTAATGGCGAACTTTTTGCGAATTCGCGCAGCCAGGGTCTCATTACCGCGAGCCATGGCACCTAAGTCTGCCAACGCCTTGAGCAGTTCGGGGTGTGACTGACGGAAGGCTTCTTTGGACTCTTCGCTGCCGGTATCCAGTTCTGTGCCATCGGCCAGCAGCAGTTTTACTGAGGAGATGGTTTGGTAACTGTTTTGGGCGGTGCCGCAGCACATACCGGAAGCGTTGTTGGAGACGATACCGCCTACCATGGCTGAAGCCAGAGTTGCCGGATCCGGGCCGATTTTTTTATTCAAAGGTTTGAGAGCAGCGTTGGCATCGGCGCCAATAACAGCGGCACCCAGAGTGACTTTGTTGCTGTCTTCGCTGATATCCAGGGTACGGAAACCGTCAAATCCGAGGATAAGCAATATGCCTTCTCCTATGGCCTGACCCGACAGACTGGTACCAGCGGCACGGAAAGTCACCGGAGCGCCGTAGCTTCTGGCTACAGCCAGAGTGCGTTTTACCTGCTCCAGATCCTCGGCATGTACCACAACCTCGGGCACTATCCGGAAATAGCTGGCATCGGTTGACCAGGCAAAACGGCGCACAGGGTCGTCACTGACGGCAGCTTCTCCCAACTGTTTACGCAGGTCACGGATCACGGCTTCATAGTTGATAGACATAAGACATTTCTCTACACATTAAATTTGATAATAAAGGCAGCGCCAAGGGCGGCTGCCTTATCGAGGAGTTATTATCGTTATTAGAATCCGCCCCAGAGCATTGCCAAGGTACCGGCCAGCAAAGCATAGCCAAGTGCTACAGGCATAGTCTTACGGATGATTTCAGATTCGCGACCGGCCATACCGACCACGGTTGCCGCCGCGACCACGTTCATCACGCACATCATGTTACCTGCGTTGGCACCAATACCTTGCAGTGCCAGGATAAGTGCATGGTTTGCCCCTATGTTATCGGCCACGCTGTATTGCAGGCCGGAGAACATCATATTGGAGAAGGTGGCCGAACCCGACAGGAAGGCACCGAAAATCCCGACTATCGGGGAAATCCAGGCCCAAACGCTGCCGAGGCTTCCGGCCAGCATATCGGCCAATGCTACCGGCATGGATTGCAGACCGGCACTGTTGGTGCCTGAGTTGAGGAAGATTTTCACCATAGGCACAGAGGCACCCAGAGAGATAATGGTTGGCACCATGGATTTGCAGGAAACCGTAACCGATTCTTTGATGGCCTTGGAGTTCATTCTGAACAGGAAGAAGCCCAGAATACACACGGCAATAAAGAAGGCGCCCGGTGCAAAGAAGGTGGCGAAGCCGGCCTTGAGCTCAGTGCCTAACAGGCCGGTCCAACTAATGTTGAAGCTGTTCAACCAGGCTTTCAGTGGCTGTACCACACGTGAAAGCACCAAGAGACCTGCCATGATCAGGTAAGGGGTCCAGGCGGCCAACTGGGAGAAACGCGCCTTGCTCTCTACTTGAGCTGTTTCGCCCTCTTTGTCATTTTCAGCGAAGTCATTCCAAGGGGTTTTAGGCAGTAACCAGCCTTTGCGGGCAACCGGGATTACCAATGCCATACCGACCAGGGCACCAATCACGGAAGGGAACTCTGGGCCGGCGAAGAAGTTGATCAACCAGGCAGGAATGGTGAAGGCTAAACCGGCGAACAGGGCAAATTTCCAGATGGCTAAGCCTTCCTTGAAGGACTTGTTGCGACCAAAGAAGCCAGTCAGCACAGACACCATTACCAAGGGGATCAGCGTACCTGTGATCAAATCTATGGTGATCATATGCATGGCAATGAACTGAGCATAATCGCTGAAGTGGCCCCCATGTTCGGCAATTTGCGCCGCAGCCATGCTGGTACCGCCTTCGAGCAGGCCCTGTTCCATACCAAAGAGCACTGGCAGACCAATGGCACCGAAAGACACTGAAGTTGAGTCGGCGACCAGGGCAACCACGGCGGCCGCAATCGGTGGGATACCCAAGAGCACCAACAGAGGCGCGCCAATCGCGGCTGGTGTACCAAAACCGGCAGAACCCTCAATAAAAGAGCCGAACAGCCAACAGATGATGATCACCTGAACCCTGGCGTCTGAACTGATATTGGTAAAACCGGCACGAATGGTATCCATGGCACCCGAGTATTTCAGGGTATTGAGCAGGAATACTGCACCGAAGATGATGGTTAAAGGTGTAATCGCCGACAGCAGGCCTTCAACCACGGAGGCGGCCAGCAGAGTAGTGTCCATCTGCCAGATAAAAACGGCGGCCAGGGCGGTTATCACCATGGAGATTGGCATAGCTCTGGATGCGGGCATCCGGAGCAACACCAGGAACAGCATGACGCTGATCACGGGTGTCAGACTTGCGAGTAACTGAAGAAATGTCATGGTTGCCTCATCATTTCATATGTTGCTTGTGCTTATTGTGGTGTTGAGAAAGTGCTATCGCCTTTCCCATTTGTTGTTGTGCGTGCTTATCATGGTTAATTTACCCGGAACCAAAATGATCTGGATCATCTTGCCTTTCGTATGTGGCTTAAGTTTTCGGTTATGGGAGCCGTGTCTCCGCCGGCAAATGGAAAAGTGTGACGGATATCACTACCGTGCTGGCGTTTATATAACTTTGGGGAATAGATATTTAAAAAATGGCCCACAACCTTAGGAATTATGGCTTTGTTTTACTCAAAAGGGTAATAAAGTGATCCTGTTATTTCATTTATGATGGAATGACAGGCTTATATCGCAAATCTTGAATGTGATTTAAGTCACACTAATTGAGCTTTTGGTGAAGTTAGTTTTTGGGTGTTTTTATTTAAACTAATAAAAATCAGATAGATAAGTTGTTTTTTCTTGCTGGCTTACCGTGATCTTAGTCACCGTTATATCGGGCGTCATAAAACGTGACATTGATCACGTGAGTGCTGTTTTACATTTTTTGAAAATAAATAACAAAAAAGCACCTTTGTTCTCAGGTGCTTTAACCCAGGCCTGTGGCTGAACTGCGTTTGTAGCTGTAAGAGTTTGCTCAGGCCACTCAAGCTTCAAAAGAGTTTACTGCCCCAACCTAACTTGTTGCGCAATACATGAAAGTAGTTGTGCCCCTTTGGGTGGATGAGTTTGAGCCGCTCTTTGCTGCGCCTCAGGATAATTTCATCGCCCGGCATCACAGACAAGGTGACATGGCCGTCACAGCTCACTTCCAGGTTTTCGCCGTTTTCCGGTGACACTACCAGTTTGATGATGCTGGAGGCGTCGACCACTATGGGACGACAGGAGAGGGTATGGGGAAACATGGGCACCAGGATCAGTGCCTCGAGATTAGGGGTCAATATCGCGCCGCCGGCCGACAGCGAATAGGCGGTTGAGCCGGTCGGTGTAGAGACTATCATGCCATCGGCCCGTTGGCTGTACATGAACTGGTTGTCGATATAAACCTCGAACTCGATCATATGGGCTATCTTGCCTGGGTGCAACACGGCCTCGTTGACGGCGGTATTGCTGGCTTTGACTTCGCCGTGGCGATAAACCTCGGCTTCCAGCAGGAACCTGTGTTCTGTGGCGTATTCGCCATCCAGCACCTTGGCGAGCGACTCTTCAAAGGCATCCGGCGGCAGATCGGTTAAAAAACCCAGATTACCGCGGTTGACACCGATAACGCCGAGATCGAAGCGCGCCAGTACCCGAGCTGCACCCAGCATATTGCCATCTCCCCCGACGACTATCGCCAGATCACAGTGCTCGCCGATATCCAGTAGGTCTACCGCGCGTACATCTTTCCCGAGTTCAGCCGCGACTCTCTCTTCCACAAGCACATCATAGCCTTGCATTTTCAGCCAATAATGCAGACGCTTGAGGGTCAGGTTGGTCCCCTGATGGTGGGGTTTTCCTATCAGGCCTATAGTATGAAACTCAGTGGACATAGATTTTGGGAACTCTGGGGGTTGAAACGGTCAATTTGATCCCCATAATATGCCCAGAGTATGCAGAAACAAAGCATTTTTAGCTGGAGTAGAAATGAACAAAGAGTCATTTAAAGCAGAGCAGGAACAGGTCGAAGAAGTGGTTGACCAGGTTGAAACCACCGAGGGCGTAGCTGAGGAAGGCGGCATTATCGACGAGTTGACTCAGGCGAACTTCCGTATTGAGGAGCTGGAGCAGGCTTTATCTGACGCACAGGCGACAGTTGAGGAGCAGAAAGATTCTGTCATCCGTGCCGCAGCCGAAGTTGACAACATCCGTCGCCGGGCGGCGCAGGATGTAGAGAAGGCACATAAGTTTGCCCTGGAAAAGTTCAGCAATGAACTGCTGCCTGTGATCGATAACATGGAACGTGCTCTGGTGGGCGCAGATAAGGCCGATGAAGTCACCAAGCCTCTGTTTGAAGGTGTTGAGCTGACACTGAAGAGCTTCCTGTCAGCGGTGGAGAAGTTCGGTGTCAAGCAGATTGATCCTATCGGCGAAGCTTTTAACCCTGATCAGCACCAAGCCATTGGCATGCAACCAAGCGCCGAGTTCCCGGCCAATACCGTGATGCTGGTGATGCAAAAGGGCTATCAGCTCAATGAGCGTTTGCTGCGTCCTGCCATGGTAATGGTGTCCAAGGGCGGTGAAGGTGTTGATACCCAAGCCTGATAGCGCACTAAAACGCCCATAACGGCGAGAATAAAAAACCGCAGATAAGTCTGCGGTTTTTTATTTGCAAGCAGGTTTCCAGCCATGAAAAAGCCGAGCTTAGCTCGGCTTTCTTGTTCCTGGGTTTTCTGGAGCCTGGGGGCTCTTGAATCCAGGAGCTTACTTCTGGCCAGCGGCTTTTTTGATAAAGTCCACTATCTCTGCCATAGGCACTTCCTGCTTTTCTCCGGTGCGGCGGTTCTTATACTCATAAACACCGGCATCCAGGTTGCGGTCGCCAATCACTATGGTGTGAGGCAGACCCAGGAGTTCCATATCGGCAAACATCACGCCAGGGCGCTCTTTACGGTCATCAAACAGCACTTCGATACCCGCATCGGTCAGCTCTTTATAAAGCTGTTCGGCAGTGTCTGTCACTCTGTGTGACTTGTGCATATTCATCGGCAGAATACCCACTGTGAATGGCGCAATCGCTTCCGGCCAGATGATACCGCGGTCGTCGTGATTCTGCTCGATGGCGGCGGCAACGATGCGGCTGACGCCGACACCATAACAGCCCATCAGCAGAGTCTGAGACTTGCCATTCTCGTCCAGCACAGTGGCGTTCATGGCGGCCGAGTAGTTGGTGCCCAACTGGAAGATATGGCCAACTTCAATACCGCGGGCGAAGGCGTAAGTGCCTTTGCCGTCAGGGGTGGTTTCGCCTTCCACTACATTACGGATATCGGCGGCACTGGCCAGCGGCAGATCCCGCTCCCAGTTGATACCGAAATAGTGTTTGTCGTCTAGGTTGGCGCCGGCGGCAAAGTCGCTCATCACGGCAACACTGTGATCTATGACCACAGGAATAGACAGACCGACTGGGCCAAGAGAACCTGGGCCGGCTCCCAAGGCGTCACGGATTTCTGCTTCAGAGGCAAATTCCAGCGGCGCGGCAACCAGTTCCAGTTTGTCGGCTTTGACTTCGTTCAGCTCATGGTCGCCACGGACAACCAGGGCCACCAGTGGGGCTTCTTCGGTGGCGCCTTTGACTATCAGTGTCTTAACCGTCTTGGTGATATCAAGGCCAAACTGCTCAACCAGCTCGTCTATGGTTTTGGCATTTGGCGTGTCGACCAAAGTCATTTCCTGAGTGGGTGTGGCGCGCTCTGTGGTCGGCAGCGGCGCTTCGGCCTTCTCGATATTGGCAGCATAGTCGCTGCCATTGGAGTAGGCAATCAGATCTTCGCCGCTGCTTGCCAGTACGTGGAACTCGTGTGACATGCTGCCACCGATAGAGCCGGTATCCGCCAGTACAGGACGGAAGGCCAGGCCCATGCGTGACAAGATGTTGCTGTAAGCCGTGTACATGGCCTGATAGGTATCATCCATGGTTTGCTGATCCAGATGGAAAGAGTAGGCATCTTTCATCAGGAACTCACGTGAGCGCATAACACCGAAGCGTGGGCGAACTTCATCACGGAATTTGGTCTGGATTTGATACAGGGTCAGCGGCAGTTGCTTGTAGGAACTGACTTCTTTGCGCACCAGATCGGTAATCACTTCTTCGTGGGTCGGGCCCAGAACGAAGTCACGATTGTGACGGTCTACAAAGCGCAGCAGTTCCGGGCCAAACTTGTCCCAGCGACCTGTTTCCACCCAGAGATCCCCCGGCTGTACCATGGGCATCAGAATTTCGATGGCACCGGCCTTGTTCATCTCTTCACGCACAATGGCTTCGACCTTGCGTAGTACGCGCAGGCCGGACGGCAGCCAGCTATAGAGGCCTGAGGCGTTGCGACGTATCATACCGGCGCGCAGCATAAGCTGATGACTGACTATCTCTGCATTGGCAGGGTTTTCTTTCTGTGTTGATAACAGGTATTGACTGACTCGCATTACCTTGGGTCCGAAATGAATTGAATGGCCGCCATTTTATCACTTGCTTCGATGATGTCACGCGGCCAGGGCGGATAAATTCCCCTTTCCTTGTTCGAATTTAGCTCGTCGGCAACTGATTGACACCGGCACTACAGTTGCCGCCGCGATTTTGGGCGCTGAGCAGGGCTTCTTCTGCTTGAAACACTAAACTGTCCCAATTATTTTGTCTGCTGGGTTGGATGTTGGCCACGCCGATAGAGACTGTGAGTCGTGGGCTTTGGGCCTTGGCTCGCAGATTGGCCGCCAACACAAATTGATTGAGGCTCTGGGCGATGCGGATACAGGCTTCCGGATCCTGGTTTGGCAGTAACAGCGCCAACTGAGATTGTTGTAACCGTGCCAGAAAATATTCACCCTTGATCTTAAAGTCCAGCAGCCTCTGGGCCAAATGCAGCAGGGTTTCGCTGGCAATAGCCTGATCGCTTTGAATGAGGAGTAAGCCTATCCTGTGCTGCCTTACTATTCCCTTATGCCAGGACTGTTTCATCAACTGGTTGAATGTACGGCGGTTATAAAGCCCCGTGAGTTCGTCTTGTTGCTGCTCGCTGGTCAAGGCTCTCATCTGCGCCTCAAGGGACAACAGCGCATGGTTTATCTTGAGTGTTTCCCGGTTCACCGGGGCTGGCGAGCGGCCACCAAAGTTTTGCTCTACCAGTTCGCTGAGCTTGTTGCTGGTCTGCAATAGAGGCTTGAGCAAGTGGCGGCCAATGACTGTCCAGGCTACAGATTGGCTCAAAACTATCAGCGCCAGTGACCCGATCACCAGCCATAGCAGGGTTTGCATCAGCGATTGGCTGTTCTTTTGCATCTGGGCATCCAGATGGGTCAGGCCTATGCCGGACAGGCGCAGAGAAAGATGATCTATGGCGCTTATCATGCCATTCATATGTGGCGCTCTCAGGGGGTGACCGCTCATCACTGACAATTGCTGCCCCAGAACCAAGGCCTCATCATATTCTTTGATTGCCAGGGTAAACTGGCTCAGGGTGGATATTATCTGTCGTTGTCTCTGCCTGGTTTCATCAAGAATCGCCTCCCGTTCATTAAGGGGATAACTGGGCCAGTTGTTTTTGAGTTTCAATAGTGCCAGATGCTGCATTTGATTGGCTCTAATGGCTTGCAGCAGCTGTTTTTGCTTCTGCAGTTCGGCGATATGGGTTGTGTTTGTGCTATCTATTATCCAGAGGCTGGCACCGCCAAAAAATACTATCAGCCCGGCCAGCAGGAAAAAACTCAACAGTAATCTGCTGCGGATACCCGGTAACCCCTTTGGTATGCTTCTTGGTGGTTGTGTGTTTGGGCGGGTTTGGCAATCCATGGCGCTCATCTTCCTAATTATTGATTTTTCTCTCTGCCTGTCAGTGGCTTATCGCGTCTATCTCCTACTACTTTAGCAGGGTTTCCCGCCATTATGGCAAACGCGGGTACCGACTTGGTGACAACGGCGCCCATGCCAATGATGGCGCAGTCGCCTATGGTCACGCCATCGACGATTCCGGCCTGGGCGCCAATCCAGACATCTTCGCCAATAACTATTCCCTTGGATTGGCTGCTCTGACGATAGATGGGCATATCCGGCGCCATACCATGATTGAAGGCATAGATAGTGACATTGTTGGCGATGCGGGTCTTGGCACCTATCACTATGCCGCAACTGCCGCCGTCCAGTGAGCATCCGTGGTTAATGCTGACCTCCCGGCCTATCTGGATCGGCCCGTGCAGAAAGCAGTTGGCGGCTATCATGGACTCATCGCCCAGGATTATCGGCCTGCCGGGTTCGGCAAACAGTTCTGCTTCGGGGGCGATAAAGCAGTTCTGTCCTATGCTGATGGTTTCCAAAGCCTGTAATTTGGCCTGAATTGCCTGCTGCCAGGGAAGAGCCCATTCGAGATGCTTGGGTTTGAGGCGATACCAGAGCCAGGGCATCCAGGAGAGGCGCCTCTTGTGCTGCTCCTGATAATCATCCGCTGAGGGCTTAAAATCAATCATGCTCCGGCGCCGGACGCTTTGGCACAAAAGGGCTGTATGGTTTCGACTTCAATGCCTTGCTCTTGGGCATACCAGAAGATATCCAGATCATACAGCGCCACCTGATAACGTTTCGGATCCGGTTTACCTTTCTTGTAAGCGGGTCTCGGGTCCTGGGCCAACACCGCCTGAATAAGCTTATCCAGTCCGGGATAGCGTTTCTCGAGTTGGCTCAGTTGTTCTACTGCGAGATGGCTGAAGCTGACCTCAACCTGCTCGGGAGCCTGCTGCGCTATGCCACCTATCGCGTCGGGTATCGCATCCGAGAAGGGGATATAGGGCTTGATGTCGATTATCGGGGTGCCATCGAGCAGATCCATGCCGGATATCTCCAGTATGACCTTGCCTTTGACTTGGTGGATTTGATGCAGCTTCACCACGGATTGGCCAATGCCATTGGGCCTGAAGGTGGAGCGGGTAGCAAACACTCCCAGCTTTTCATTACCGCCGAGCCGGGGAGGACGCACGGTGGTTTTCCAGCCCTGGGCCAGATTTTCATGAAAGCAGAACAGTAACCAGAGGTGGGAGTACTGCTCCAGCCCACGCACCGCATCGATATGATTGTAAGGTGCTGTCAGCTCGACAAAACCGCGAACAAAGTCCACCAACCCCGGCTGACGAGGAATACCAAACTTCTGTTTATATGGTGTCCGGCAATAGGCAACCGCTTCTATCTGAGTCGAAAACCCCATAACGTCAGGCTTACTCCTTCGGGGTTGTCAGACGAATAGCCTGGCCGACACACATGGCACTGGTATAGCAACCGGCTGCGGCTTCCTGGGTTTCGACACAGTTTTTAATAATGAGGCCATTGGCTTTCATATCTGCTGCCGCCCGGCGCGCCTCGGTACGGGCATCAGCCATAGTGGCCGGTACACCATCGGGCTCGGACTGGCAGGCATTACCCTCAACCAATCCCAGCACTTCATATTGGCCCGTTGGCCGGCTGCCATCGAACAACTGTACTTCCGAGGGTTTGAAGTACTCCTCAATAGCCTGGCTGTCTAGGTTGGAATTGAAGCTGTATTCCCCGGCGCAGCCGCCAAGCAGCAGTACCAGAGTGGAAAGAAAAATCGGTTTCATGGCCAGGCCTTATAGTTATTCGTTCATGCTCCCGGCCATCCCGGGAGCTGTATGGGAAATTCTATCGCTTCAAATACTTTTGATAAAGCTGCCGATGACGATTGTTGAGATCCACCTGTCTGCCGTCGATAAACATCAGCTCTATCCTGCTGCTCATGGGATCGAGAATATCGCCGCTGCTGACTACCAGATTGGCCTGAAACCCGGGCGCTATCGCCCCTAGCTTGTCTACGCCCAGTATCTTGGCGGCATCTTGCGTAATCGCCTTGAGCGCCTGCTCTTTGCTGAGCCCCCAAGCTACAGTTTGGCCTGCTGCCAGCGGCAGGTTACGGCTGTTCCAATCGGAGCTGAAGCCGAGAGCGAAGGGAATACCGGCGCGCTTGAGCAACGCCGGTACTCTAAATGCCTGACCTATGGGCTCATCTTCGCGCAGTGGCAAGTCAAGCGTATGGGTATAGATGACGCTTGCCTCTATTTCATTGAGCGCTGCACCCAGGCGCCAGGCATCATAGCCACCGACCAGGGTGAGCTTGAATCCATACTGACGGGCCAGGGCAATGGCCGCCTCTATCTGCCGCTGCCTGTCGGCATGAACAAACAGCCGCCCCTCTTGGCGATACAGCGGTAAGAGCGCTTGCCAGCGGCTGTCTTCAAGGGCGCCTTCGCTGCTTTGCTGACTCAAGGCATAGCGTTTACCCGCTTCAAAGTGTTTGTGTATCTGTGACAGCGCGTCCTGATAGGCCAGTTGTGCCTGTTTATTCGCCTTGTTGGTACCTTGTTTTTGCGGCTCCGTTGGCCAATAGAGGTGGAACTGTGGTCTGGCTGGGACCTGGGCATCTTCTATGGTCCAGGCATCCAGGGATACCAGTGCAGATTGCCCTGCAATGCCTGTGCCTCTTGGGACTATTTGCGCGTGGGTGATACCGTTGGCCCGCACACTGGGCAACAATTCCGAATCCGGGTTGAAGGCGCTGGCGGCTTCAAGCTGTGGATTGGCACTGCCCACATCACGGCTATCGACTGTTGGCCTGGCCATGGCTATTTCCACCAATCCCAGGGTGGTATCCAGTGCTATGAGGCCGGGATAAAGGTGTTTGTCACTGAGATCAAATTCCCGGGCATTTTCAGCCGTTAATCCCGGGCCTACGGCGCTGATAACACCTTGCTCGAGCAGCACATCGGTATTCTCGAGAGTGCCTTGGCTGACGGTGTGAACCGTGGCGTTTTTCAGCAATATGGCTTGTTGCTGATGCTCGGCCGGGATCAGGTTATGGGCCTTTACCGGGGCGAGCATCAAGAGTGAACCACCCAGCAGCAGATGTGCCAGCATAGATGCCATGCGTGGCAATAGAGGAAACTTGGTCACAGGCGGCTCTCCTTATTCTGGCCCCAGGCGTTGAATTGGGTATCGCATTGCCACAAGGGCTCTATGATTTCTGAAGTCGTTTCGCCTTGAAGCCGCGCCGGGTCGCTGCCAAGAATTTTCTGGATCAGCGCTTGGCGCTCGCTGACAATAGCCTGGGTCATTTGCTTATCTTCAGCGCGGTCGAAGTAGCGTTTGCCGCCAATCCACACTGCCTGACTCTTGGCATAAACCGATAGGGGGTTGGCATCCCAGAGCACCAAATCTGCCTGTTTTCCCTCTTCTATAGAACCTGTTATGGCGTCTATTCCGAGCTGTTTTGCGGGGTTGATGGTTACCATCTTCCAGGCATCTTCTGGGGACATATCGCAGTATTTCACCGACTTGGCGGCTTCCTGATTCAGGCGACGCTGCATCTCAAAGTCATCTGAGTTAATTGAGGTGAGCACGCCGGCATTCATCATCAAACAGGCATTTTGCGGAATGGCATCATAGACCTCAAATTTATAGGCCCACCAGTCGGCAAAGGTGGAAGCACCAGCGCCATGAGCCGCCAATTCGGGGGCCAGCTTGTAACCTTCCAGTACATGGGTGAAGGCGGTGACTTTGAAATCGTAAGCCTCGGCGAGGCGCAAGAACATCAGGATTTCAGACTGGACATAGGAGTGAATATGCACATCGCGTTCGCCATTCAGCACTTGGGCAATCGCCTGTAAACGATAATCGGGGCGAGGGGAGAGCTGCTTACGTTTCTCCCGAGAACGCAACTCGGCATATTGGGCTTGGGCATCTTTATAGTCTCTGGCGGCATTGAAAGCATCACTCATCAGGGCTTTAACCCCCATGCGGCTTTGCGGGAATCTGCGGGTATAACGCTCACCCCAATTGCTCTGTTTGACGTTTTCCCCCAAAGCAAACTTAATCCCTTGATGGGCTTGGGTGAACTTGAGGTTTTCGGCCGACTCTCCCCAGCGCAGTTGAATGACCTGCGACTGGCCACCTATGGGGTTGGCGCTGCCATGCAGCAGATTGGCGGTGGTGACGCCACCGGCCAAGGAGCGATAGATGGCAATATCATCCGGGTTCAGCACATCGGCTATTTGCACTTCTGAGGTGATGGCATCGGACATCTCATTGAGGCCGCCGTTGACGGCAATGTGGGAATGCTCATCTATGATCCCGGCAGTCAGGTGCATGCCAGCTCCCTCTATGACCTGATAACCACTCGGGGTGCTGAGATTGGTACCAATCTTTGCAATCTTGCCGTTGGCCAGAATCAGGTCGCTGTTGCCAATAATGCCAGCCTCGCTTGAGGTCCAAAGGGTGACATTGCGGATATGCAGTTTTTCCGTACCTGGCTGCTCACTGCGGCCATAGGCTTGCAGTGGACTCGTCAAACGGCTGAGATACTCGGGTTCAGTTTTACTGATTGTCTTTGACTGAGAGTTGACTGCCGCTGCTGAGGCTTTCGTTTCTTCAGCTGTTTCTGCCGTTAAAGGTGCGTGCGGCAATCTTGAACCGGCCAATTGGGTGATGGCACCGTCGGCACGCAAGAGTCTGCCCTGCAGCCCTTCATCATCTTGCCAAAGGGTTATTCGACTAATGCCACCGATACCGGCATCTTGCAAATTGGCACTGAAGCTCAGGCGTTTGCTATCGGTATTTAGATGAGCGAGTTCTACTTGTTGATCACCGCTGCTGAGGCTACCCCTGAGTGTTCGGGGCTTTTGTTGACTCAGTTGTAGTTCAAGATCCAGTTCCAGTTCAGCTAGATGCAGACGATAACTGCCTTGCCACTGGTATCCAGGAGCCGTTTGTATTTGTTCTTCACCTTGTAGCCAAACGCTGATTATTTCGCCGTCCTGAAACAGATTGCCTTTGGCTATCACCAGATCGGCCATATAGCCAGGTGCCAGTTTACCGACTAAATCCTCTATGCCGGCAGCTGCAGCGGCCTGGGTTGTCAGCGCTGCCAATGCGGCTTCTTCATCGAGGCCGGCCTGCAGCGCCATTCTTAATCTGGGCCAAAAGGCTTTGCCATCCATGCCATATTGGGTGAAGGAGAAAGGAATGTTATTGGCGGCGAGGACGGCGGGATTACTCGGTGCCCGCTCCCAATGTCTCAAGATGTTGAGTGGCACTTCTCTGGCATAGTCTTCGTCACTGACCTGAGGAGCTGCAGGAAAGTTCAACGGCAATATCAACACGGGTCGATATTCTAGCAGTTCTTTCACTCTTGCATACTCCTGGCCATTTCCCAGTAAGATTGGCTGGATATCTGATTGGCTCAAGAGCTTAGCTGCACGCAACTGGTTATTGAGATTTCGGGTGTCAAATATCACACCACGAGTTTTTATATCGTGTAAGCGCTCAAGGGCGGTATTAAATTCCGGTGATAATAAACCCTCGCGTCCGGCTGCATTCTTTTTATTCTGGTTATACCAGTTGGCATCACTGAGAGTCTGTCTTATTAACGCTATGCTTCCCATCAGAGAATTGGGATAATCCTGTGGTGAATTGCCTTTATCAAATGCCATAAAATGTCGGCTTCTGGGGCGATATATCACTTGGTTACTCTTTTTGTCGGCCAAAGAAAGTGAGACGCCGACTCCCCTGAATATTCCGTCAAGATGTGCACTCTGGACACTGGTGAAGCCATTACTTATCCAATTTGATGCAGTTTTGTTGTCCGGCAAGACATAAGTAAACCATTCTTTCTCTGCATGAATGGCGCCATTTGCGGCTACCGCCCCTTTTGACTTAATTTGATAGACTGGAGCTTCAATTGCGGCCGCAGATTCTGAATACTCCAAACCATATTCGGCAAAGGGATCGATAAACCCCGGATAGATGGTGTAACCATTGAGATCTATCTTATAAGCATTTTGTGGAATTTCATTATTGGAAATGACTTGTTTTATCCGGTTATTTTCAATAAGTAATGTAGCGTTATCCAGCTGTTTCCCAGGTGAAAGTATAAGCTTGGCATGGGTTAAGGCGGTCAATCTCGGAGTATTGTCTGTCAGCTGTGTCTCATCGGCAAAGGCGCTACAGGCCACAAGACTGAACAACAGTAGGTTTATGGCGGGGAAAGAAATTCTCATCTGTTGTGGCTACCTTGTCATAATTCCTTGGGGAGAGTCATTGTCATCTGAGAGGAACAGGCTGCGATCAATCAGTACGTTTCCCCTAAGAGTGATAAAAAAGCGGACGAAAGCCTCGCTTTAAGTCGGCAGTCGTAAACTTAACTCAGCCTAAATGTAAATGCCAAGGCGTAATTGTAAGGCTTTTTAACAGATGCCAGACGTCTATCAGACATAAAAAAG
Source organism: Shewanella sp. ECSMB14102 (assembly GCF_000813075.1). Classification (NCBI taxonomy): domain Bacteria; kingdom Pseudomonadati; phylum Pseudomonadota; class Gammaproteobacteria; order Alteromonadales; family Shewanellaceae; genus Shewanella; species Shewanella sp. ECSMB14102. Next base: position 4,458 of record NZ_JWGX01000063.1, on the reverse strand, counting down.
CCCCGACACTGTCGAGGCTTAAGCTAGAAAAACCTGATTAAATCAGGAAATCATCCATTGAACGACCTTTATCTACTTCGTTCTTGAATACAGTTGGCATACGGCCTTGGCCGGTCCAAGTAATAGTTTGACCATCTACAACGATTTTGTATTTTGGTGGGCGGGGAGCACGCTTCTTGGGAGCAGCCTTGGCGGCAGCAACATTACCCAGATCTTCAACAGATAGGCCAACGGCTTCCATCTGCTTACGGATCTCTTCAATTTTAGACAGACGTTCAGCCTGTGCCTTTTCTTCTTTCTTGGCTTCTTCTTCACGATCAATAATGATCTTATCCAATTTGACTGCCAGATCGCGCAGATCTGCAACGCTTAACTCTTTTACTGCGGCTTTAAAACGACGGCCGTGAGTCAATATATCAAGAAAATCGCTCATAAGTATTTAGGTCCCACGCTAATTTATAAATTGGGTTAAGGTGAATATCGCTATAAATAATAGAAACTATAAGTGTCAGGATCAAATATTTTTACGTCAATTGACATTAATTTCTTTATTTATTTCAATTCTACGACCATAAAAGTTGCCAAGTGTTCAAAAAACTGACCATAAAGTGTGACAGAATTGGCAAACGAGCGTTTAAACTACTGTTGACGTTAACGTCAACAGCACGTAAAGTTGAGCCATCCTGTACTGATGTATCTGGTATCATCGGTACGTAATCCACATAAGATACAAGGTGTAGGAAGGAAACCCTATGAAAGTATTGGTGCCAGTAAAACGTGTGGTCGATGCCAATGTTAAGGTCAGGGTCAAGGCTGACAATACAGGCGTTGAAACAGCCAACCTGAAAATGGCGTTGAATCCATTTTGTGAAATTGCGGTAGAAGAAGCCGTACGTCTAAAAGAAGCCGGCAGTGCTTCTGAGGTCGTTGTTGTCAGCATAGGTCCCAAGGCGGCACAGGAGCAACTGCGTACCGCATTGGCTCTGGGCGCCGACCGTGCCATTCACATTGAAACCGATGAAGAGCTGGTGCCCCTTTCTATTGCCAAGTTACTCAAGGCAGTGCAGGACAAAGAGCAGGCGCAGCTAATTCTGCTCGGCAAGCAGTCCATCGATGGTGATAACAATCAGACCGGACAGATGCTGGCGGCGCTCGCCGGTATGCCTCAGGCAACCTTTGCATCTGAAGTGAAGCTGGAAGGTGAAACTTTGCTGGTTACCCGTGAAGTGGATGGTGGTTTACAAACTCTGTCCATGCCTCTACCGGCTGTAGTTACAGCGGATCTGCGTCTAAACGAGCCTCGCTATGCTTCTTTGCCCAATATCATGAAGGCCAAGCGCAAGCCGCTGGAAACCATGAGCATTGAGGATCTGGAAGTGACTCTCAAGCAGCACGTACAGGTGTTGGAGGTAGCAACGCCGGCCAGCCGTCAGGCGGGTGTGATGGTGGCTTCCGTTGAGGAGCTGGTGGACAAGTTGAAAAACGAAGCGAAGGTGATCTAAATGGCCGTATTAGTAATAGCAGAACACGATAATGCCAGCCTGAAACAGGACACAGCCAAAGTCGTCGCCGCGGCCAAAGCCATAGGTGGAGATATTCACCTCTTGGTTGCCGGTCAGGATTGCAAGGCCGCAGCCGATGCCGCCGCCAAGCTTGAAGGTGTCAGTAAAGTACTGTTGGCCGATAATCCTGCCTATGGTGCTCATCTTGCCGACAATATTGGTGAGCTCATCTTGTCTTTGAGTGGCGACTACAGCCATATTCTGGCTGCAGCCTCAAGCCAGGGTAAGGATATACTGCCAAGAGTGGCGGCTTTGCTGGATGTGGCTCAACTTTCTGAGATCACCAAGGTGATCGATGCCGATACTTTTGTCCGTCCCGTCTATGCCGGTAACGCCATGGCGACCGTTAAGAGTCTGGATAACAAGAAAGCGGCCACAGTGCGCGCCAGCGCCTTCGACGCCGTTGCCGAGACAGGTTCAGCTGAAATCAATCAGCTCGACAGCGTCTTTGACGCCAAGAGCAGCTTTGTCTCTCAGAGTTTGACCGAGTCGGCTCGTCCGGAGCTTGGCAGTGCCAGAGTGATTGTTTCCGGTGGTCGCGGTATGGGCAGTGGCGAAAACTTTGCCATGCTGGAAACCCTGGCCGATAAGCTTGGCGCCGCCGTAGGTGCATCACGGGCCGCCGTAGATGCCGGATTTGTTCCCAATGATTTGCAGGTCGGTCAGACAGGTAAAATTGTGGCGCCAGAGCTGTATATTGCTGTGGGTATCTCCGGAGCGATTCAGCATCTGGCCGGGATGAAGGATTCAAAAGTCATAGTGGCTATCAACAAAGATCCTGAAGCGCCTATTTTCCAGGTTGCCGATTATGGTCTGGAAGCTGATCTGTTTGATGTGGTGCCCAAGTTGAACGAGTTGATTTAATCTGTGATCTAGGTCACGATAGGCGGCTTTGGGGTAGCATCCTCAAAGCCGCCTATGTTTTTATGTGCCTCACGCCTGAAATCAGGTGTCCTGAGAAGTAGAGGCGCACTAAATATCAGTAGCGGTAAGCAGGGTGATTCCGTTTATGTATCGCGAAAGGATTTGGTGCCGAAGGGGTTGTGACTCATCAAAGTCCACCGCTGGGGCTGTTACCAAATAGGGGCAGCACTGCCATAGTATATTCTGTCGGGATGACAGATTGACGTTACTATGGAGCGCTACTGAAAGGACAGGTGCTACTCGGTATGTTTTTGCCTTTTCCCACCAGTTCAGTTGCCCTCCATTCGTATTTAACGAAGAACAAGACTCAATGACAGTACTAAGTTATGCCGACTCGGCACTCTCTTTGTTGCCGCCGGTTGTGGCAATTTTATTGGCGATCTTCACCCGGCGGGTGTTGTTATCTCTAGGGCTGGGAATACTGATCGGAGCCTTGTTGCTCAATCAATGGTCGGTGTTGGATACCGGGGTTTATCTGGGGCAAAGGGTGCTTTCCCTGGTTTGGGACGATGGCGCTTTTAATGCCTGGAACCTGTATATTCTGGGTTTCCTGGTGCTGCTGGGAATGATCACTGCACTGATTACTGTTAGTGGCTCTGCCAGAGCCTTTGCCAACTGGGCCAGACAGCATATCCGCAATCGTCGTGATGCTAAGCTGCTAACCATGTTTCTCGGTTGTGTGGTGTTTATCGATGACTACTTCAACAGCCTGGTGGTGGGCAGTATCGCTAGACCGCTGACCGACAGATATTATATCTCCCGCTCCAAACTGGCGTATCTTTTGGATTCAACCGCAGCGCCTGTGTGCGTTATCTCGCCGGTTTCCAGTTGGGGTGCCTATATTATTGCCCTTATCGGCGGTATTCTCACGGCTCATGGTTTTACCGAGACCGGACATCTGAGCGCTTTCGTGCAGATGATCCCGATGAACTTCTATGCCCTGTTTGCCCTGGCGCTCTTGCTATGCGTGGCCTATATGGAGCTGGATATCGGCGCCATGCGCAAACACGAGCTTAATGCTCGCAAAGGCAATCTCTATGATGAGTCCAAGGGACTGCCGCCAGGTGCCAATGCCGATCTGCCCGAGGCGGAAACCGGTCAGGTGCACGGCCTGTTCCTGCCCATAGGTGTCTTGGTGGTAGCGACTTTCTACTTTATGGTTTCCAGCGGCGCCGATGCCCTGGCGGCAGAAAGCCTGCCTTTCAGCATCATAGGTGCCTTTGAGAAAACCGATGTGGGCTCGTCACTGTTTTTTGGCGCTTCCATCGGACTGGTGGTAACGCTGCTGCTGGCCTTTATCCAGAAGATTGAAGCCAAGATGATCCTCAAGGCGCTCACCTCGGGGGCTCGCTCCATGTTGCCGGCCATCTATATTCTGATGTTTGCCTGGACCATAGCCGGGATCATAGGCTCATTGGAAACCGGCAAGTTTATGGCCAGTCTCGCCAGTGGCAATATTCCCTTTGCCTTGCTGCCGGCCGTGTTATTTATTTTGGCTGGGCTTACCGCCTTTTCTACCGGCACCAGCTGGGGCACTTTCGGGATCATGTTGCCGATTGCTGCCGATATGGCTATGGGCAGCCACAGCAGTATGATGTTGCCTATGTTGGCGGCCGTGCTGGCCGGTGCTGTATTTGGCGACCACTGCTCGCCGATATCGGACACCACGATTCTGTCATCTACAGGTGCCGGCTGTCATCATATCGATCACGTGTTGACTCAGCTGCCTTATGCGGTCTTGGTGGCGCTTATTTCCCTCGGCGGTTATATAGTGCTCGGTTTTACCGAGTCGGTATGGTTGGGGCTTGCCTGTAGCTGTGTATTGTTCCTGCTGGGATTGGTGTGGCTCAAATGGCAACAACCCAAGAATACTAATGCCTGAGCTGCCACCCAATAGCTTGCGTTAACAGCACCCGCCCTGATGGCGCAACGTAGATCAGATAAGGATCGGTTGACCGATCCTCCTGATGAG
>NZ_JWGX01000062.1:0-26706 GCF_000813075.1 Shewanella sp. ECSMB14102 | reverse complement strand
TGCTGCGCAACAATCGTTGTCACCATTTGAAGTCATCGAGCGTTGGACAGGGCTCTTTAGTGGTAACCCTGTGGCGGCAAAGTTCCTCAAGGGCGATAGTCTCTCAGAAGGCGAGCGAATACTGCTGGATACGCTGATTAGCGATTGGCAGGAACGGCTTGGCAGTATCAGTTGGTTTATGCGCTGCTTAAACGAAGATATCGCCCGCAAGGCCAATCGAGAAGATGGCTGCAAGGGCGTATTCTGGGAAGGGCGCTTTAAGTCGCAGGCGCTGCTCGATGAACAGGCGCTGCTGGCCTGCATGATGTACGTGGATTTAAATCCCATTCGCGCCGGTATTGCAGATTCGCTGCAAACTTCTGATTACACATCCATTCAGGAGCGCATAGAAGAAGTTGCTGAGCCTGCAACTGCCAACGCTTCACTTAAGCCACTGCTTCAATTTGATGGTGCAGCCACTGCTGCCGAACAAAGCGGCATTCCGTTTCACTTTGCCGACTATTTGGAGTTGATTGATTGGACAGGCCGGGCGGTGCGGGAAGACAAGCGTGGCTATATTGCCTGTTCCAGGCCCAAACTGCTGCTTGAGCTTGGTATCAGCGACGATGCCTGGATAACTTCTGCCAAGGAATTTCGCCGTCAGTACAGTGGCATGAGTGGCCGATGGGATGCAATGTGTGCCATGAAGGCCAAATATGGTGGTAAATGGTGCCGGGGTAAGCAACAAAGCCAAGCAATACACCCCCATTAACCTTAAACCCTTGGTGATTTTGCATAAACAGGCCTAAGCCTGCCGTTGGCATGCCTGGCAACCGCAGTTTTGTATGAAGCACGCAGATTACTCGTCTTAGAGAGTCTACTTCTAATAATTCATCGTTATTTATAAGCGATTGAGACTGAATGATATACTTCCTCGTAGCTCGCAAAGTGTTTAGGGTGTCCTGAATTTTCCTCTGATTACTCGTCTTAGAGAGTCTACTTCCAATAATTCATCGTCATTTATAAGCGATTGAGACAGAATGATATACTTCCTCGTGGCTCGCAAAGTGTTTAGGGTGTTCTGAATTTCTGCCCTGAATTTCTGAATTTTGATTTGTTAACGGGTGTGTGGATAGATGTTTTTGTGGTGGTTTTGTGTGACTTAAATGTTTTGATTTTGTTTATTTTCATTGGGGTTTTTCTTGTTTTTTTACGAGTGTTTGAGGTGCTTTTGAATTGATTTGAAATATCAATTCACTTTTGATGGCGTCTGTCTTAGATTGAGCAGGCTTGAATCATTCTATCTTTAGCTACTAGTCTTAGATCTTAGTCAGACTAGAATTATAGCAGAGAATTTGATGTTTTGTTAACGAACCCGTTTGAACAGTTAGGTGTAATGAAATATATTTTCGTGGTAAGGCATATATCTCCCGGTGGAGTTGAAATGGCAACATTGATATTAGTGAAAGAGTTGGTTGCCAGAGGTAATGAAGTTGAAGTTTGGAATTTAGGTGAGCAAAGTAAAACGGATTTGGAATGTTGGTCATCATGGGTCAATGTTAAGAAAATTAGCAAGGTTAAGCTTTTGCTTTTTAAGCGCTCCATTGTTAAGGGGGAGGTGATGGTTCTTGTGAATAATGCCGCAAGTCGTTACGCTCCGGTAAAAGGGGTTGTTTCTATTATTCATGGTGATCCCTTATATAATTTTAAATGCAATAAATCTTTAATAAGTAAGTTCAAGGAACTTGTTAAAGTAAAGTTTTCTCTAGGTCGTAGGAAGGTTATTTTTATTTCTAAAAAGCTTGGTGATGAGATTGATGGATTTATTAAATGTCCAGTAAAACATATACCAAATCCTTTTGAGCCAGCTGTAATTCAGGCCAAAGCTAATGAACCATTAACTATGAACTTGCCAGAAGATTTTATTTTACATGTTGGTCGGATCGCTCCAGAAAAACGCCAGGATTTACTGTTAAAAACTTATATTGATAACAAAGCATTACACCATTCAACGGATTTAATTTTTGTCGGGGCTGAGCCTAAACATGATGGTCCTATTACCTGTAAATTGCGCAAAATACTAGATCAATGTGATATTAGTCATCGCGTACATTTTTTAGGTGAGCTTAAAAATCCGTGGAATATCATGCAGAAAGCTAAGTGTCTTGTGTTGTGTTCAGAGTTTGAATCTATGGGGTATGTTTTGCTTGAGGCTATGGCACTTAAAATTCCTATTGTAGCGACAGAAGCTGTAGGTCCTCTTGAGGTATTAGGAGAAGACTTTGCGGGATTGGTTAAAGAAGGTGAAGATCTAGGTCTTAGAATCAAAGATGCACTAAATCATCCTGATAAATATATTAAGGAGTTACCTTCTAAATATAATAAAGACGAGGTGGTTGAAGAGTTTGAGTGTTTTATTGAATCACTATCAAATTGAATCTTTGTTGGTTGAATTTTATTTTTTTGATGATTGGGCTATATGAAAACATTGATTTTTAAATGAGCGGCTTGTATTCTCAGAGTATAGCTCTTTATTAGAATGAACGCGATTAACCGCCTAAGCAGCTCAATGGTGTTGCAGTTTTGTTGAGGGGTTGTCTTGAATGCATGTATGATGCCTGCCGGTGTATTTTTGATGATAAACGTATCGCTATTTAGTTAAATGAGCAGCCAAGCTGCAGGTGTGGTGAATATCCATCATGATAACTGGCTCAGGCTTGCCGCTGAATTTGGAAAACTATTTCCCGGGCCGATAGGGACGTTGCAATAACTCACTTGCTACTACGAACACTTATAGAGGCGACCACGGCATTTTGCAACCAGTTGTCAGTATGTTAAACCAGCCTTATCCCAAGGCTATTTATGTCAATCACAGTGATTGCAACCCTCTGAACCGGGGGGAGTATTACGGCTCAAATCTCTCACTTTTACTTGAAATAGGTTCGATTTCATCAAACTTCAGCCTCTCAAGGATACCTTTTACTTCAGTGTGCTCAAATTACTTGACGGTACTTGAACGCAAACAGAAATAAAATTAAGTTATTATTTTATGATGGGTGGCTTGATTCACGTGTGATTCTTACGCTCTCCATAGGGATAGATAAAAAATAATATAGGTTAAAGGGAAGCCGTTTCATCGAGAACAAGGAGAGTGTGATGCAAGAATTAAAGGGATTTTTGTTGTCTTCTCTGTTGGCATTGCTGGTGGGTTGCATTTGGGCGGCCTTGGCGGGCATTGTTGGATTACTCCTGTTGCCTTCCATTTTTCCATCCAAGGGGTGGTTGGATCTGACCTATATGTTAGTGGGGTCTATTTTGATGCTACAAGCATTGATCGCCGGATGTTGGGCCGGTTGGTTGAGGGGAAGCGGGGTATTGATTCGGCAAACGGTAACCCAAAATGCCTTTTGGAAGACCAACTTGTCTATTGCCATTGGAATGTTGCTGTTGTTTGCGTTATTGCATTAGTTTTCTGTATCCGCCAAGGGTAACCTTGGTCATCGAGTGGACCGTTAATACCCGCTTAAAATATCCTCAACGATATTGTTTTTTAATTGTTTGCGGGCTGTGAGTCTACTCACGTTTTGGGTTATCTTCGGTGGCAACAGTCGGCAAAATGATAAGATCCTCTTTTCTTATTATTGTCTGTATTGGTGGAGTGCCATGCGTAGTTTATGCTCTTGGAGTTTGGTTCTTTGTCTGTCGTTACTGGCTTCGGGTTGTTCATTGCTTGAGGTTAAATTGGAAAGCGGTATTGAGCCGCTGCCGCAAGAACAGTTGAGCATGCGGGTGTTTACCCGGGAATATGCCAGCAGCTTTTTTGCCGGAGTAGAACAAAGCGCCGATCTGATACTGCAGCGCTCTGATGATCTGCAGATCAAATCCAATGCCCTGATGTGGAAAATTAATGCCGAACAAACACTGGGACAAACCATTTTTCAGGTGTCGCCGCTAGCCGCCATGATAGACACTTGGGCTTTTACTGCTCAGATGGCGCAGTTTTTTGAGTCCGGTAATGGCAAGGCATTGTTTGGCGAGCAAACGCAACTGGCAGCCAACACCAGTCAGCAGTTGTTGGCTGATTATGAGCGCCGCATGCAAGGGCTGATGAGTAAAGCCGATTTTGATGCCAATCAGCAGTTTATCCGCGAATATGCCATGGCCCACCCGCTGTTTGATGTTAGCTTTCCGCGGGTCTCCGCGTTTAACGACTGGTTGAGCTTCCGTAAGATTGGCGAGTTTGATGCTGTGACTACTTTCGGCAGTGTGCCTGAGGTGATGAGCGATATGTCCGACCGTATGGCCATGCTGGCGAGCCAAACGCCAAAACTGCTTGGCTGGAAGGCAGAACTGTTTGCCCTTCACTCTAACATCAACTCAAAAGAGGTCCAGCAAACCCTAAAAGATATCAGCGAAACCTCGGCTAAATTTCAGCAGCTGATGAATGAAAGCCCGCAGTTAATGTCTGAGCTGGCAGTGGATCTGCGCCGCGAGCTGACGCCGCTGTTGGCACAATTGGATGCCAGTGCCGAGCGCAATCTGGCGCAACTGTCGGTTGAACGTCTGGCATTGGAAAAAATGGTGGAACGTGAGCGCATTGCGCTGGAACAGATGGTGGATAGAGAGCGCCAGGCCGTGACCAAAGAAGCCGACGCGCTGGTGCAACGTACTGTGACTCAGGTGTTTGAAGAGCTCACTGGCGTGATTAAAAGCCTGATCCTCTATATTGTGCTGTTCTTACTGGTAGTGTTCTTTGCGCCACTGGGCTTGGGTGTTTGGTTGGGCAAGCGTATCGGCTTGAAACAAGCCAGTATGACGAAGCAATAGTCAGTCAAATGGTGACAAGTGTCTTATAGTGAGGCGCAGAAGGTAGCGTAAGTTGTATTAGTCGCAAGAGGGTGTTAACACGCGACTTAGGACGCCAGACAGATAGTTGCCACCACTTTTAAGCCCAACCACATCAATCAAGAGGGTGAACCAAGCGGCCAGAGTTGTTGAAATATGTCGTTAAACAATTGGAGTCTCCATAGCGTGAAAACTCTAGTGCCTTGAATGCCAATTGCTGTGCAAGCCAGAGTGCCACAAGGACTTACTCGCACCTTCCTTAGCTGTATTGGCTCATGTGTAGATTTGATGAAACCATAAGTATTTCGATTATAGTCCTTTTAATTAGATGACTTTTTTACCAAACTTATCCATTTTGCAATTGCATTTAGGACAAGTCCAACCACCCCACATCAGTTGATTTATATTTTGGGGGATACGAATCTTTGGCATTATTTCGCCGCATTCTGGGCACTTGATCTCATGTAAATTTATATCCATTTTAGACTGCTTGTTTTCAGTCATGGTGTTCTCCTTTTAAATTATTTTTGTGTTGATTTTTTTGGGAACTGGCATGCCAGCCGTCCTTGTGGTAGCCGCATGTTATAACTGGTTGAATCGCCTTTAAAGTAACCAAGTCATCTTAACAAAACAAGAGGTGTTATCTGCCTGGATAGTTTAGCAGTAAGTCGGCACAGGTTTTATTGGCGAATAGTAAGAAAGGATAGAGGAAAGGGCCAAAGGCATTATTGAAGCGATAGCCCTTGGCCTTAAGTTTTACAAGTGCAGTTCAACACAGATAGCGGCGCCGCTTTGCTTGGGCAGGTTTAATCTGTAATTAACTCGAGTTGCATCAATAGCATATCTTCACCGTCTATGACCCGGGTATCCTGGCTGTGGCAGTGGGGACAGATGACGGTGCGCTCCTCTGGTGTGCTTTGCTGCCGGCACTGGTTGCAGGATAGCGTCAGCGGCGCTATGTCGATATCGAGCACGGCATCGTGACAGACACTGTGCTCACGAAAGGTGTTGAAGGCGGTGCGAACCAACTCAGGCTCGACGCCGCTCATGGCGCCTATCTTGATGGCGACCCGGGCAATGCCCTTGGCGCCGTGCTCGGCGGCGAGTTGCTGGCACTGCTCCATCAGGGCACTGACGATAGAGTACTCGTGCATCAACAGATCCTCGGCAATAGCTCGCCCTGTGGCAGATCCAAATAACGGCGACTGCCCCAGGCCGATTCCAGTACCACTTTACCCGGATGTTGTTCGCCTACTTCGCCTATGATGCAGGCCTGATCGCAATGACCGAAGCGGCGCATGATTTCGACCGCGCCTTCGGCGAGTTCGCGGGGCAGGGCGACGACAAAGCTGCCTTCGTTGGCGAGATCCCAGGGCTCAAAACCGTAGAGTTCACAGACGCCGCGTACCTCATCACAGACGGGAATGGCGGTTTCTCTGAGGGTAATGCCCTTGTTAGAGGCCTTGGCCCACTCGTTGAGCACAGCCGACAAGCCGCCGCGGGTGGCGTCACGCATGGCGTGGATCTCCAGATTGGCGGCGATCAGTTGCTCCACCACATTCCAGAGCACGGCGCAGTCTGAGCTGAGTTCAGACTCCAGCTCCAGCCCTTCTCGGGCACTCAGGATGGCGGCGCCGTGACGGCCTATGTCCCGCGAAAGCAAGATGGCATCGCCGCTTCTTAGTGCATGAGCCGAAATGCCCGGCTTGAGAATACGGCCCACCCCTGAGGTGTTGATGAAAATGCCGTCGGCGCAGCCTTTGGGCACTACCTTGGTATCGCCGCAGACGATGCGGGCTCCGCATTGAGACAGGGCATCGGCCATGCTGGCGACTATCTGTTTCAGACGGCTGATTTCAAAGCCTTCCTCTATGATAAAACCACAGCTTAAATATTGCGGCTCGGCGCCCATCATAGCTAAGTCGTTGACTGTGCCGGCAATGGCCAGCTTGCCGATGTCGCCACCTTTGAAGAATAGCGGCGCTACGGTAAATGAGTCTGTGGTAAAGGCGCAATCGCCGCCAAGATGCAAACAGGCGGCGTCTTCTTCGCGTCTGAGAATGGGGTTGTCGAAGGCATCGAAAAACAGCTTGTTGATAAGCTCAGCCATTTCCCGGCCACCGCCGCCATGGCTCAGTTGTACTCGTTTATCGGACATCAGTTTACTCCGGCATATCTGTAGTAGGCATTGCAGGCGCCTTCAGAGCTGACCATGCAACTGCCGAGCGGTGTTTGCGGGGTGCAGCCGCGGCCAAATACTTTGCAATCCTTGGGATTGGCCATGCCACGCAGAATATCGCCGCATTGGCAGGCCTTGTGATCGTCTATCTGTTTCACCGGCAAGCGCTCGGCAAAGCGTTGTTCGGCATCCCTGTGACTGTATTCGGGTTTCAGCATCAGTGCCGAGTCGGCAATGGGGCCAAGGCCGCGCCAACGAAAACTGGGGCGTACCTTAAAAAATTGCGCTACCTTTTGCTGCGCCAAGAGATTGCCCTGTTCGCTGACGGCGCGTTGATACTGGTTTTCCAGTTCACAGCGACCGCTGACTTTCTGTTTGACCAGCGCGAGAATGGATTGCATGACATCAACCGGCTCGAAGCCCGAGACCACCACAGGGGTGTGATAACGTTCCACCGCCGGGCGATAGATGCGGGCGCCGCTGATAACGCTGACGTGGGCCGGGCCGATAAAGGCGTTGACCTTGGTCTCGGGGTGGCTCATTACCGCATCTATTGCCGGTGGTACCAGCACATGGTTGATATGAAACAAGAGGTTACTAAGGCCCTTGGCTTCGGCTTGCTCCAGCAGTACCGCCGTCATCGGCGTGGAGGTTTCAAAGCCGATGGCGAAATAGACTATGGTCTTGTCCGGGTTATCGGCGGCGATTTTCAGCGCATCGAGCGGAGCGTAGACGGCGCGGATATCATGGCCTTCGGCGCGCACCGAGGCGAGCGAGCCCTTGGAGCCGGGAACCCGGATCATATCGCCCAGGGTCACCAAGATCACATCATCGAGACGGGCGAGGGCGGCGGCCTGATCTATCCGCTCTTTGGGCATGACACATACCGGGCAACCCGGGCCATGAATGAAATGGATATTTTCCGGCAGCAGCTGCAGCAGGCCATATTTCATTATGGTGTGGGTGTGGCCGCCGCAGACCTCCATGATATTGAGCGGCTCAGCCAGCTTGGGAGCCAGCGCGGCGATTTCCTCGGCCAGATTACGGATAGTGGCCGGGCAGCGAAAGCCGTCGTACAGTTGCCTGAGCTCAAGCTCTGCCATCTTCCGCCTCCAGTTTGGCCGCTATCTCACGGTACAGCGCCAGGCTCTCGGCGGCAGATTCGGCATCTATCTTGTTCATCACAAAGCCGATATGGATAAGCACATAGTCACCAATGGCAAGCGGTTCATCCAATAGATGGCAGCTCACTGTGCGTTTAACCCCCAGGGTCTCCACGGTAACGCTCTGGCTTTCGGGGTGTAGCTCCACTACCTGGGATGGGATAGACAAACACATCAGCAAGCCTCCGAAGTGCGCTCGGCAAAGGCGGCGAGCTGCTTATCCAGCCACTGGGCGACCCGGGTCAAACTGGCGGGATCTTTGGTAGAGACTTCCAATACCTCGGCCTTGGGGTTGAGCTTACTCACCTGGGCACGGGCCTCGGCGACATCAAAGTCAAAGTAGGGCAGCAGATCGCACTTGGTCAGCAGCACCAGATCGGCGCGGTGGAACATTACAGGATATTTTTCTATCTTGTCGTCGCCCTCGGGGATGGAAACCAGCACAATATTCATGTGGGTGCCAACATCATAGCTGGCCGGACACACCAGGTTGCCGACGTTCTCGACAAAGCAGATATCCATGTTGTCAAGCGCTTGCTGGTGCAGGGCACCGTGCACCATAAAGGCATCCAGGTGGCAGGCGCTGCCGGTTTGGATCTGAATTGCTTCTATGCCCTTGGCCTTGAGGCGGTCGGCATCCCGCGAGGTTTCCAGATCGCCTTCAATGACGCAGTATTTTTTGTCTGTATAGGCACCGAGATGCTCCAGCAGGCTGGTTTTGCCGCTGCCGGGGCTACTCATGATATTGAAGGCCATCACCCCGTGGGATTCGAAGTGTTCCCGGTTGTGCTGAGCCTCGATGTCGTTTTTGTCGAGGATCTTGTGGATCACCGACAGTGTCTTGCTGTCGTTCAGCTGTGGGTTGGTGTGTACTGTGCCTTGGCTGTGAGAATGGCTGTGAGAGTGCTCATGGGAATGGCCATGAGAGTGACTGTGACCGTGCTTGTGATCGTGACTGTGAGAATGACCATGCTCGTGAGAATGATGCCCGCCGTTGCCCCTGGGCAGTGAACATCCGCAATCTTTACACATAATGAACTCCCTTTGGTTCCTTAATCTGAGCATGCGCCGCTTTGGCGGCAGATGCCTTGATATCAATCAGTAATTTCAACGTTCGACCTGGCTCTGTGTGAGCCCGGGTTGATGTAATCCATACCAGAGCTGCCCGAGGGCGATACCGCCATCATTGACCGGCACCAGGCCGGGTTTCAAGCGGTGAAATTCAAGCCGGGCGAGTTCCCGGTGGCAGTATTCACTGAGAAGCCTGCTTTGAAACACGCCGCCGCTCAGTACCAGCGGTAGATCTTCTATTCCTTCGGCCTTGAGCCAATCACGGGCCTTGAGCGCCGCGGCGATAATCCCTTTGCCTATGGCCTGAATAAAGGCCAGCGCCAGCAGTTCACTGTCCGGCTCGGTGCGCCAGGCTTGCAGCAGCGCCGAAAATAACGGCGCGCTTTGCCACTGCCCAAGCACCAGCTCGGCGCGAGTGTTTGTCGGTTCGAGCTCATGTTCAAGCTTCAGCTCTAAGCCAAGCTTCTCGGCGCCTTGCTGTTTCCCGGCGGCAATGGCTCTGCGGGCAAGGGTTTCCAGGATAATCCCGGCTTGGCCTTCATATTGGCTGAGTCGCAAGTTTGCCAGCATAGCGGCGGCGGCATCGAATAAACGGCCGATGGAGTGGCCCTTTGGACCTATGCCACTGCTGGCGAGCTTGCCAAGGTTGGCCAGCTTGGCAGCGGGCTCGGCGGCAAAGACCGCCAATTGCTGCAACTCTTCAATACCATGGTTTTGCAACAGCAGGCTATAGAGTAGGCGCCAAGGCTCGCGAATGGCCTGCTCGCCACCGAGCAGTGTCATCGGGCTCAGGGTTGCCAGGCGCTGAAAGCCCTGACAGTCGGCCAGCAGCAGTTCGCCGCCCCAGAGCTGGTTGTCATCTCCAAGCCCTGTGCCATCAAAGCTGAAGCCCAGCACCTTGCCGCTGTAATCATTGGCAGCCATCACCGCCAGCAGATGGGCGAAGTGATGTTGCACCTCAAGCTGCCGAGCACTTTGCCGCTCGGCCCAGCGGCTGGAGGCGTAGTCGGGGTGTTTATCGCGGATGATGGCCTCGGGTTCAAAGCGGTACAGGCGCTGGAAACTCTGCAAAGTGCGCTCGAAATAGCCTTCAGCCTCAACACTGAAAAGATCGCCGATATGGGGGCTGAGATAGAGCTGATTACCGATATTGAGCGCCAGGGTGTTTTTCTGTTGTGGGCCCACGGCCAGCAGTGACGGCAGCTTGTTGGAGCAGTTGTCTCCAGAGTCCTTACTCGCCAAGCTCTTGCTTGCTTTGTTCATGCTCGCCAAGCTTTTGCTTGGAAGGCTCAGCGGTGCATAACCGCGGGCGAGACGCAGTATTTGCAGTTCATCATCCAGCATCTGCACCACAGAGTCGTCACAACCGTTGATGATGGGGCGGTTATGATCCAATACTGCATCGACCACAGCCAGAGGCGGCTTGCCGAGTTGCTGCAGCACCTCGTCGCCGTCTGTGATAATCGGTTCGCCGGAGCGGTTGGCACTGGTGGCCACCAGCGGCCGCTGCAGACCATCGAGCAGCAGGGTGTGCAGCGGCGTATAGGGCAGGAACAAACCCAGCCGGTCGATATCCGGGGCTATGGCGCTGCTGAGTGCCGGAGCGTCAGCCTGGTGTTGCTTCTTGCCCATAAGCACTATTGGCCGCTCTTGACTACTGAGCAGTTGCCATTCGGCGCTTGAGCCTTCGGCATACTGTTTGGCGAACTCGACTGAGGGCATCATCAGTGCCAGCGGCTTGGCCGGGCGGCACTTGCGGCGCCTAAGTTCAGTGACTGCGTCATGATTACCGGCATCACAGATCAGATGAAAGCCCCCTAGGCCCTTGATAGCGAGGATTTTGCCCTGTTCGATAAGGGCAATGGTTTGCGCCAGCGCTTGCTCTCTCTTGGCGAGGATTTCGCCGCCTGTGCCACGCAGTGTCAGCTCGGGGCCACATTTTGGGCAACTGACCGGCTGGGCGTGATAGCGCCTGTCCATAGGGTCTTCATAGGCTTGGCGACAGGCATCACAGAGCGCAAAGCCCGCCATGGCGGTATTGTGTCTGTCGTAGGGTAGGTTGCGGATAATGGTGTATCTGGGGCCGCAGTGGGTGCAGTTGGTGAAGGGGTAACCGAAGTGGCGATTGTTGGGATCGCGTATCTCGGCCAAGCAGGCATCGCAGCTGCTCTTGTCGCTGCCCACAGTGACTATGGCCGCCGCTTGCCCCGCACTGCTGTGCGCTATGGTGAAATCCTGTAAGTCCTGCACTTGGGCATGGCTGACGGTGAGTTCATCAATGCGGCATAGCGGTGGGCGCTCGGTATCGAGCGCGGCTCGAAAGCCTGCCAGCGCCATCTCCGGACCTTGCACCAATATGCTGACGCCCTGGCCATCGTTGAGCACATGGCCCGTGAGCTGAAAGCGTTTTGCCAATTGGAAAATCCAGGGGCGAAAACCCACCCCCTGGACTATGCCTTTGATATTGAAGCTTTGGGCAACAAGCGCTGTCATCAGCGCCTCCTTTGCCTGAGCCAAAGTGCGCCGGCGGCGAGCAGGGCGCCGTCGAGATCGAGCAGCTGACTGGCCGCCAGCGGGAAGTTTTTGCCGATGCGGATGGCGATTCTCTTGCTCAGAACCGGGTTGACCATGGCGCTGCCGGCCAGAAACACACAATCTATGCCAACGCTGAGATCCAGATGCTCGACCCAGTTGGCCAGATAGTCGGCCAGTGAATCCTGGGCGGCGAAGCAGAGCTTGGCGGCATCTGTGTCGCCGGCGAGGCGGAAACTCATGACAGTGCCCAGCGTTTTGCACCAGTTAAGGCCGCGCACCGCTTCGCCTTTGGCCAAGGGGTAATCGATTCGCGGTGCGTTGGCGCCCTTGTAACTCATGGCGGCGGCAATAAAGGCATCTTTAAGCTCTGTGGCCGACTGGCCCTGTTGCCCGAGCCCACTGATGATGGCGATAACGGCCCACAGTGCATCCAACCCGGGGAAGACAGATAGCTCGCGACTGCCAATATCCAGCAGGCGGTTATAACACTCGGGGAATTGGTTTTTGAATTTTTGCACCACAGTGCGCTGCGGACTTTGCTCCAGTGCGTGTACTATTTCATAGCCGCTGGCGGGCAGTTGAGTCAGTTCAAAGAAGCACTCTTGTTTGCCGTCCTTATCCAGATAGCGTATTTGTGAGGGATTCGAGCCGCTGAAATAGAGCAGTGCAGCTTTTTTTATACCGCAGAATTCGGCCTTAAGCGCGTTGAAGGCGCATTCGGCGCCGTGCTCTGTGGCCACTTGCCAGACATTAGCGTCATTCTCCGTGGCCGCTCTCAATACAATTTGCGGCTCTTTTTTGTTGCCCAGGTTTTGGACGGTCGCCACTGAATTGCCGAACCTTGCCTCATCGTGCAGGGTTTCCGGCAAGGCATGGCCTGAGCTTACCTTACTCAGCTGCGCCTGGTGAGCATAGAGCGGCAGATAGTGACCGGCTATCCAGCTTAGCTCTACACGGGATGGCTGGGATAACTCAACCGCAAACAGATAGTCGCAGCCCTTGATACGCAAATACTCGCAGATGATCAGCAGCAGTCTGCTATCGGCAAACGCCACTGAGTACAGGGGCTGTGTGAGCCTGGGATGCTGCGAGCAGGGTCTTAACCGCAGCGCAGGTTTTTCCATCGAAGAAAGCGCCAGCACTTCGGCATCGCTCAGCAGGAAGTGGGCGTTGAGGCTATTGGGATTACAGCAGATAAGTGTTTGGCCGTTGGATATGCCTTGAGGCATATCATCTTGTTTGAGACTCAGTTTTAGGCGCCGATTGCCGCTGTCGGTAAGCGTGAGCGATTTGCCCTCAAGCAGTTGCTCGGCCATGGCACGGATATCGCTTGGTTGCAGGGCGCAGAGCTCCGGCTCGGCCAATACCGCCTCTTCACCATGACAGTGGGGGCAGGGCAAACGGATATTGGCAAAATCAGGGTGTTGGTTATCGCCCAAACGTGGCTGGCAGTGCTGACAAAACGCCAGGCTCGGCCGAGTGGCTGCATTGGGAAGTACGTCGGCTAAAGCCAATGGTGTGGCGGCGCCGAGCCTTTCCTCTGCCAGTAAAATACGTGAGTCCAGTAAGCTGGTGCTCAAGAGAAAATCACCTGCAATCTCATCGGCGAGCTGCTCAAGCTCACTCTGGCTCCCCTCTGCTTCGAGAATATATCGCCAGATGATCCTGGGCGCCTGATGATTGTGCTCAAGGGCGGCAGCAGCGCTTTGCTTGGCCGCTGATTTCAGCGGCAACAGGGCGATAGTGATATTCAGCTTATCGTAATTAAGATATTGGTTACATAAATGCCCATACCAAGGCTGCTGCGAGGCGCAGTCAAATTCGAATCTAACGAGTTTCATGGGATGTTTCCGGCAGTTTGTCTTCTTCATCGACCTTTGCAGTTACAGACAGCTTTGGGCGATAGGAGTGGGAAATAAGGGCTTCTATGTCAGTGTTACCGGTTTTTTGGCATTGCCAGCCAAGGTGCTGCAAATAGTTGATAAGCGTGGTTTCCATCAAGGGCACGGCGGCGGCAATTTGCGGTGTGAGCCCAAGGGTCATGGGTTCAATCACGGTTGGGGTGATCCCAAGCACCATGGTGTGGGGCCTGTCGCCAAGCATCTCCATCATAATCAGGGTTTGCAGCATTTCCACTTCATGGGCGCTGCCTTGCCAGTCGATTTCAGGGGGAGCCTTATCGAAGTCGAAGAAATAGACTTCGCCGGGTTTGGCGCCTGCGGCATTGACGGTATCGACCAAGAGCAAAGCGTCGTACTTGGCGATGATAGGGGTAAGCCCCTGTGCCAGAGTGCCGCCGTCGAGGAGATCGAGCTGATCGCTTGGGTGAGTAAATTGGTAGTTTTCATTGAGGTAATTGACAAAATGTACGCCGATACCTTCATCGGCGTACAGGACATTGCCAATACCCAGCAGCAATATCTTCATCTGACCTCTAGTGCTTGTCCGGGTGATAGTCATAACCCGAGACAATAGAGTCCACTGAGTTATGTTTGAAGCGGATACCTGTCCAGACCGCCATATAAACGTGGATAACCACGAAGATGACAAAGGCCCAGGTCAGATAGTGGTGCCAGATCCTGACCATAGCCAGACCACCCATCTGCGCCGTGATCCAGCCGGAGATATCCCACAACCAGCCGCCCATACCTTGATGGTAGACGTTGGCATAGAGTACCAGGCCGGTAATACAGATCACCGCAGCCATTACAGACACTGCCAGATAGGTCATAAACTGCAGTGGGCCATAGACACCGGCCTTGTTCAGCTTACCCATCCACAGATAGGACTTGAGCTGAACTATCCAACTCTTCACGCTCATCACATCCCGAAACGAGCGCCGCTCAATATCGCTCTTACTGAAGAAGAACAGATAAGCTCGGGCCAGGGTAATGGCACAGAGGATAAAGCCGAAGATCAGGTGGGCAAAGCGGATCCAGCCTTGCACCAACACATCACTGGACTCGGGCGCCACCAGAAATGGCCAGGCGATATAAAAGCCTGTCACTACCAGTACCAAAATGGCCAGCGCTCTGAGCCAGTGAAATATCCGGATCGCGGCGCTGAATACTATCTCCTGTTTATAGGAAACACTCGATGTAGCCATGACGCTTCCTCCTTAGCGGGCATTGGGATCGATACGGAATTCGCCCAAAGACTGCCCCTTGTAATCCATCACGTGTACGGCGCAGGCCATACAGGGATCGAAAGAGTGAATAATGCGGATCACTTCCAGTGGCTTGGTGGGGTCTTCGAGCTTTAAGCCTATCAGTGATGCCTCATAAGGTCCCATCTGTCCGTTGGCGTCCACGGGGCCTGCGTTCCAGGTGGTGGGCACCACGGCCTGATAGTTTTCCACCAGTCCCCCTTTGATGCGGATCCAGTGACTGAGCATACCGCGAGGTGCTTCGAGCATGGCGTGGCCGACATATTCCTTGTTACTGTCAAGTTCAGGCTTGATATAAGTGCTGTCGTCACTCTGGATATTGGTCAGCAGGGCATCGAAGGTGCGCAATCCCTCTTTGGCCACAATCGAGGTTTGCAACATGCGCGCTGCGGTGCGGCCAAGGGTGGTGAACAGGGCCTCAATCGGCAAGCCGGTACGTTGCAGCAAACCATTGACGGCATCGACCACCACTTGATTGCCTCTGGCATAGTTCACCAGCATACAGGCAAGTGGGCCCACTTCCACAGGTTCACCCTGGTAGCGAGGCGATTTCACCCAACTGTATTTGTTGTCGCCATCCAGGGTTGGCAGTTTGCCGTAAACCGTATCGCGCTCAACAAAGCCGGTGTAATCCGGAATTGTGGTGCCATCGTAAGGGTGTTGCGGCTTATCGGCCTTATACCAGGCGTGGGTGACGTCTTCGGCAATCAGATCCGGGTTGATATCGCTGACACCGGCCAGGTCGCCCTTGAGGATAACCCCTTGCTCAAACAGATATTCACCATCAGCAGTGACAAAGTCGTTGGTGGCCATAAAGCTCTTGATGTTAACGCCGCCCAGTACCGAGGCTTCGCCGCCGAAGGCTTCGGCCGCCATTACGATATCGGCCTTGTAACCACGTTCAATAAAGTCGGCCACAATGGCATGT
This sequence comes from Shewanella sp. ECSMB14102, assembly GCF_000813075.1. Classification (NCBI taxonomy): domain Bacteria; kingdom Pseudomonadati; phylum Pseudomonadota; class Gammaproteobacteria; order Alteromonadales; family Shewanellaceae; genus Shewanella; species Shewanella sp. ECSMB14102. The sequence continues at coordinate 10,840 of NZ_JWGX01000062.1, read as the reverse complement.
TTTTGTTTCCATTCCTGCAATCTAGCCGGGCTCAACATGTCACGCACCGAGGTCACACCGCCGACCACCAGAGACTGAGGGTGAGGCTGCTTGCCGCCGAAAATCGCCATCATCTCTGCCGCGACTCGTTGTACTTCCAATGCCTTAAGGTAGTGCGACAGGGCAATCAGGTTCTGCTCTGGGGTGAATTTATAGGTGCCGTTACCCCAATAGGCATTGGCGAAAGGTCCAAGCTTACCGGTTTCAACAAAGCCCTTGACTCTCTCCTGAACGGCTTTGAGCTCGCCTTCACCGGCAGCAATCGGCTTGTCAGTGTATTTGAGTGCCACCTGGGCCGCCTTGGCGGGATCGGCACTGAGGGCTGAAACCACATCGACCCAGTCCAAACCATGCAGATGATAGAAATGCACTATATGGTCGTGCATGATCAGCGAAGTATGCATCAAGGAGCGAAGATAGCGGGCGTTGAGCGGAATTTTCATCCCGAGGGCATTTTCCACCGCTTCGGTGCCGCAGCGATAGTGGGAATAGGTACACACCCCGCAGATCCGCTGCACGATAAGGCCCACATCCATAGGCGTACGGCCCTTGAGGATCACCTCAATCCCGCGCCACAGGGTGGAGGAGGACCAGGCTTTTTGTACCACGTTGTTTTCATCGACTTCCACCTCAACACGCAGATGGCCTTCGATACGGGTAATGGGATCTATGACTACACGTTGGTTCATTGATTAATCCTCCTTCGAACCGGCAAACAGACTGGCAACCGCATGGGCGCCGATACCCACCACAGTGGCACCGAGAATGACAGCGCCTATGGTATCGGCGGTGGCATCCAGGCCATGCAGCAGTTGTCTGCCAAGAGGTTTTTCAAAGTCAGCCATATCATCCCAGAAATTGGGCTCAGAGCAGCCCATGCAGCCATGACCGGCCAGCACAGGCCAACTGGTATGGTGATTGAAACGCTCGGTCGGGCAGTTGTTGTAGGTGTAAGGACCCTTACAGCCTACCTTGTAGAGACAGTAACCTTCTTTGGCGCCGGTATCACCGAATTCCTCGACAAATTCACCGGCGTCGAAACGGCCGCGGCGTTCGCAATTGTCGTGCACCCTGGCACCATAGGCCCACTTGGGCCGATTGAACATGTCCAGGGCAGGGAGCTTGCCGAACATGATGAAGTACATCAGGGTGCCGACAATATTCTTTTCACTCGGTGGGCAGCCACCCAGGTTAATGACCGTTTTGTTGACCACTTCATGGACACCCTTGGCACCGGTTGGGTTGGGCGCGGCGGCCTGAACCCCACCGAAGGCGGCGCAAGTACCCACGGAAATTATCGCAGCAGCGCCTTCGGCGGCATGCTTGACAATTTCGAGCCCGGTGTGGCCTTTACAACCGACCGTTAAGAAGGCGCCGTTGTTGGCCGTTGGCACGGCCCCTTCAACCGCCAGCAGGTAGTTGCCTTTGTAGGCTTCCAAGGCGTGTTCCAGATTCTCTTCTGCTTGCCAGCCGGCGGCAGCCATCAGGGTCTCGTGGTATTCCAGTGAGATATGATCGAAGATCAACGAATCCAGATTCGGGGTATCGGCGCGCACCAAGGATTCGGAGCAACCAGTGCACTCCGCCAGGTGTAACCAGATCAGAGGTACCCGATCGGCCAGTTCAGCGGCTTCGGCCACCAGATTGGAGAAGGGCAATGGCAGCGCCATCATGGCGGTAACCGAAGCACTCCACTTCATGAAATCACGGCGGGTCAGGCCGAGTTCCAGCATACGTTCCTGTAAAGATTTGTCCTGACGGGCAGGCAGCTGGCGCAACTTCTCCAGCCGTTGCCGTCCTTGCTCGTAAAGGGCTGCATGTGTGTCCATGGTTGAACCTTTTATTTATAAGAATGTAATAGCTTTTAACTCACACAAATCACGCCTATGAGTGTAGGTCGCAACAGAATGATTAAAGTTGATATACGTCAAGATTTCTGCCGGGGTGTGATTTTTGATAAGTTTACTTTTTAATTACATGATCGGGATCAAAATGGTACGACAAGGGATTGGACAAATTGTCCAACTATCCCTTTTGAGGCATTTGAGATTTGTTATTTGCCAAACTTAAAATCCTTATCTATCCGTTTTATAGCTATTTTTTCAAAAACTGGAAATTGTGGGCTGCCAGTGAATCGAGAGGGTTCGACCTATGAGCGTCAAAAAATTGCTGCCACTGCTACTTGTGATACTTTTGTTGGTCTTTTGTGGTCAAGGGCATGCTAAACCGTTACAGTCCCCACTGGCACTGGCGTTAAGCCGTGATGATGGTACTCAAGTCAGCCTCAATGACTACAAGGGTAAGGTGATTTATCTGGACTTTTGGGCCTCGTGGTGTGCGCCATGTCGCAAATCGTTCCCCTGGATGCAGCAGATGTATCACAAATACCGAGAGACGGATCTCGCCATAATCGCGGTGAATCTGGACACTGACTCCCAATTAGGTAGAGAGTTTCTCCAGCAACTGGATGCCGACTTTGATGTGCTTTATGACCCAGAAGGGCGGCTGGCACGCAGGCTGGACTTGCAGGGGATGCCCTCAAGTTTTCTATTTGACCGGGATGGAAAACTGCTCGGTAGCCATGTTGGTTTTTTCACCGAGCGACAAAGCCAGTATGAGGCTGAACTCAAGCGTGCGTTAAAGGAGTAACAGATGCGTAGGATTCGTTTATTGGGCTTATCGCTTATTATCACTCTTGGGTTGACAGCTTGTGCTCAACTCGGGGTTGAACCTTGGGAGCGGGATCAGTTGGCGAGGGAGGATATGTCGCTGGCACACGAAAGGCTGGACTTGGCGCTGGACGATCATATCTACTTCAGCAAAGAGGGAGCCAGTGGTGGCCGCGCATTCGCCGGAGGAGGCTGCGGATGCAATTGAAGCGGCAAAAGGGCGAAACCAATATTGCCGCAGCGCTGACACTGGCCAGCAGTTCACTGCTTGCCAGTGGTGCGACGTATGTCGGAGATGATAACTTCAGCTATCCGGATAACAGTGCCGACAAGGCTACCGATTGGCAGTTGGAAGCCGCATTGATGTTTTATGGCGAGCAGGACAGGGTGACAACTCTTGAGGGAATTCTGCTGGCTAAAGGCGAATTTGATGACAGCAGTGGCCTGGATATTAAACTGGTGTTCGACAGCCTGAGCGGCGCATCGGCCACGGGCGCCGTGGTGCAGCAACAGAGCCAAACCCTGACCCGGCCTTCGGGCAACGGCGAATATCAGATAGCCGCCGGTGAGCAGGTGTTGGATGACAGCTTTGATGATAAGCGACTGCAACTGAGTGCCGATTGGTATAAGTTCTTTGAAAATAACTGGCAGCTGGCAGGCGGCTTTTATGGCTCACGGGAATATGATTACACTTCGCTCGGGGTCAATGGCGCGCTGGAGCATAGCTTCAACAAGAACAACAGTACCGCGTCCCTGGCGTTGGCTTACGGCCTGGATACCATAGATCCGGTCGGCGGCCGACCTTTGCCGCTTGCAACCATGGCAAGAAGAGTGGATTACGACTCGGAAACGGCCTTCAGGCAAGCCTTTGAGGCAAGTAGAGAAGGCGGCTCGGATCATAAGCAAACCCTGGATCTGCTGCTGGGTTTTACCCAGGTGCTCAACCGTCGCTGGCTGTTGCAGGGCAACTATGGGTTTTCCCTGGTTAAGGGGTACCAGACAGACCCCTACAAGGTGCTGAGCCTGGTGGACAATCTGGGTGTCACCCAGAGTTACCTTTATGAATCCAGGCCGGACTCACGGCAAAAGCAAAGCCTGTTTTTGCTGCTCAAGGGGGCGCTTGATAGGGGCGTGCTGGATCTTTCCTGGCGCTACACTTTCGATGATTGGCAGCTGGATTCTCATACGCTGGAGAGCCACTTCAGGCACTATTTCTCTGATGGCTTCTATGGTCAGTTGCACCTGCGTTATTACCGCCAGAGTGCGGCATCCTTTTATCGGCCCTTGTTGCTCCAGAATGAGGGCTCAATCTCCGGCTATTCAGCTGAATTCGCCAGCGCAGACCACCGCCTTGGTGAGCTGCAAGCCTATACGGTCGGAGTTAAGCTCGGACATAAGCTCAGCGAGGGTCGCGAGCTCAGCTACCGCCTGGAATATTATCAGCAGCAGGGTGAAAACAACGGCACCTTACTGCCCGGTGAGCTTGGCAATATGCAGCTGTTTCCAAGACTCAGGGCGGTGATTGCCCAGCTCAGCTACCGTTTTTAGTTAATAGACAGTAGAGGAAAGCTGCCTTTGATCAAGAGCCACACCTCAGCGCCAGAGATGAACCTTAGCCGTACCGACTTTGGTTTTCGTGGCCGTTTTCGCTCGATGGCTAGCCCCTGTGAGTTACTGATTGCAAGCGATGACGAGCGTTTGGCGCTTAGCCTCACTCAAGCTGCCATTAAGGAATGCCAAAGGCTTGAGCAGAAATACAGCCGCTTTTTAGCGGGCAACTGGCTATGGCAGCTCAATCATTCAGCCGGAGCGCCTATTATACTGGACAGCGAGGCGGCGGCGTTGCTGCAGTTTGCCAAACGCTGCTGGCAACTGAGTGAGGGCTTATTTGATATCACCGCCGGCCCTCTGCTCGCGCTCTGGTGTTTTGAAAAGGGAAAGGGTTCAGAAACTTCACTGCCGGGTTCGACTGATATCAAAAAAGCCTTGTCCCGGGTTGGCTTTCAACACCTCAAGTTCAGTTCCCATTTTGATGACAGTGCTGAAGATAAAAGCCCCCGAGAAATAGCTGATCCGCCCTGGATCATGCTGCCAGAGGCAATGCAGTTGGACTTCGGCGGCCTGGTAAAAGAATATGCCGCCGATAGGGTTGCCGGGCTGTGTATGACCCGGGCCGCAACCACTGAGGTGCTGGTCAATCTCGGTGGTGATATCGCCGTCAGTGGGAAAAAATGCTGGCAGGTGGGGATTGAAGATCCCGTCAATCTTGACCGAGCCGCGGAGCTGATGTCGCTCGATGTGGGCGCATTGGCCACCAGTGGCGACAGTCGCCGCTTTATCGAACATCAGGGGCATCGTTATGGTCATATTCTGGATCCTCGCAGCGGTTATCCTGTACAGGACGCGCCCCATAGCGTGACGGTTAAGGCCGCGAGCTGCATCACAGCCGGCATGTTGGCGACCCTTGCCATGTTAAAAGGCGCGGCGGCAGAAGACTTTCTCAAGGTGCAGCAACTGGAGTATCGCGTCATCAGATAACCTCTTCAATGAGTTGCGATTGCCGAAATCAGCAGTCTTCTCTTTGACTATTTGTAACTATGCTGCCATTTGGACCTTGTCTGGGCCACTTGATTCTTGCCTTCAGCTTGACACAGGCGCGGCGCTGCTGCGAAATAGGGGCAACCTAAACCGGATGTTATACCCATGAGAATATTGCTGATAGAAGACAATGAGTTGTTGGCTCAGGGGATCTTGCTTAGTCTTGCCAAGTTGGATATGCAAGTAGATCACGTCACCAGTATCAAACAAGCCGAGGCGGCAGTGGTGAATGAAACCTTTAGCGCTATAGTGCTGGATCTGGGCTTGCCTGACGGTAACGGCCGTCAATTATTGACCCAATGGCGCCGCCGCGGCATAGATACCCCGACTATAGTGCTGACCGCTAACACCGACTTTGATACCAAGCTTGCCTGCCTGGATCTCGGCGCCGATGATTACCTGGCCAAACCCTTCGATGTACGCGAGCTGGTGGCCAGAATTAAGGCGATCGTCAGGCGGCAACACGGTCTTAATCAAAACCGTTTGGAAGTGGGGGCTCTGGTTATTGATATGGATGCCCACCAGGTGCTGTTTCGCGGTCATCATATTCAGGTGTCGCGGCGCGAATATCAATTGCTGCTTGAACTGGCTCAGTCCAGTGGCCGGGTGCTCAGCCGTAATCAGCTTGAGCAGCTGACCTATGGCTGGGATGAGGTCGGTAGTAACTCCATCGAGGTGCATATTCACCATTTACGTAAAAAAACCGCCAATGAGCTTATCAAGACAGTACGTGGCATAGGCTATACCTTGGTGGCAGTAGAATGAGCCGGATATCTTTGCGGGTGGTGATGATGGCATTGATGCTGCTTGGCATCTGTTTGTCGGTTGGTGTCAGCAGTTACCTCAACACCCAGGACTCTCGCCGCCAGATAGAAGAGCTGTTCGATGCTCAGATGCTGCAAAGTGCCAAGATGCTGGAGATGTTCTATGGTGCTCAGGGGCAAGAGCATCGGCTGGATATGCTTGAAAAACCGCTGATTTTGAGCGTCAACCCGGGCAAGGCCAATACATTTACCGAGCAGGCCGATGCCACTGAGCTGAGTTATGAGTTAAAGCTTGCCTATCAGATGTGGACCCCGGCCAAACAGTTGATGGCGCGTTCTGATAACAGCGACTCTCAGCCCATGGCGCCGTTCGAGCGCGGTTATCACAGACACTATTATCAGGGCGAGTTGTGGCATCTGTTCAGTTATTTCTCCGATGATCTGGGCGTATGGATCATTACCGGCCAAAGGGACGATGTGCGTGGCGAGCTGGTGGAGCAGATCATGGGTAACAGCCTCATCGGTCCGGCGCTGGTGGTACCGGCAGTGGCGTTGCTGATGGTGTTTCTCTCCTATTGGTTGTTGCAACCTCTGGACAGTTTGGCCGTCAGGCTTAAGCACCGAAGCCCTGCGGATATGCGGCCGCTGGCGTTGCAACTACCCAAAGAGTTAGTGCCGGTGCAAGATGCGCTCAATACCTATATTACCCGCATTAGTGATAATTTAGCGCGAGAGCGGCGTTTCAGCGCCGATGCGGCGCATGAGCTAAAGACCCCGCTGGCGGTCATTAAACTGCACCGTCAGGGCTGGCAACAGGCCAAGACAGAGGCCGAGCAGCAGCTGCACCTTAATGCCATAGACACAGGTATTGGTCAGATGACCCATATGGTAGAGCAGCTGTTGTTACTGTCTCGGGTGGAATCCCTGTCCGAGCTGGAAGTGGCGCAAACGCCGGTGGCGGTAATGGTGCAGGAGGTGCTGGATCAATTGCTGCCGCTGATTGCCGATTACAGTTGGCAGCTGGAATTGCCGGAAGAGGTGTGTGTCAGGGTCGATCCCTTCTATATGAAACTGGTGCTGAAAAACCTGCTGGAAAATGCCTGCAAGTATTCGGGCAAAGATCAGCCAATCAAAGTCAGTTGCTGGCAAGAGGGTCGCCAAGACAGCAAACAAGTGGTTATTCAGGTATTGGATTCAGGGCCTGGGCTGCCATTGGAGCAGTGTCGGCAGTTGACTGAGCGCTTTTTCCGGTTCGCCGATGAGTCGGTATCCGGTGCAGGTCTGGGCTTGTCTATCAGTGCTCAAATCGTCGAGCTGCATAAAGGTAAGTTGAGTATTCAACCGGGCATTGAACGTGGCTTGGATGTAAGGATCATCTTGCCGGTTTGAGTTAGTCGGGCAAAGACAAGTAAAAAGCCGAGCAGAAATAAAAGCCGCAGCTTCCAATGGGGTTGCGGCTTTTAAATAAGGCAACTCTCAGAACAGATAACGATAGATTACTTGCGCCGTTCGCGGAGCGCCCAGAGTGGCAATAGGGTACTCGGCCTTGTGGCCATGTTTGAAAATAGCGCTGGTGTTGTCCTCATCAAACAGATTATCTATCCGCAGCGTTAACTGCTGGTTTTGGCTGGCGGTCAACCACCAGTCGGCGCCTATGCCTGTCAGCAGATAGTCGCCGGCCTTGAGCCCATAATCGGTAAATTCACCCACATAACGTCCCTGAAGATAAACATTCAGTGAATCAGTGGCATCCCAACTGAGGCGGGCAAAGCCCATGTATTGCGGGATCCGCTCTATCTGCTGATCTTTGCCGCGCTCGCGGGCACGGTTATAACTGCCGGATAACTCAAGTTGCCAGCCCTGGGCGGGGTTCATGATGTATTGAATATCCAGCCCCTGAGCCCGAACCTTGCCATCCAGGTTGGCGTACTGCCAAACATTGGTAGCAATTTCCCGTTTGTCCACCAGGTTGTCGGTTTCACGCCAGTAGGCCTCGACACTGAAAGTAAAGTCGCCTTGATAGACCAGTGTCAAATTGGTGTTGATACTTTCTTCACTCTCAAGATCAGGGTTGCCCAGGGTGCCGACCTTGGCCCATAGCTCAGATGAAGTGGGTTGCCGAAAACCATTGCCCACGGCGGCTTTCAGTTGCCAGTTTTGCCCAAGCTCCTGCTCAAGTCCCAGTGACGCCACCCATTTGTCTTCATTGTTGGCCAGGCGGTTATACCTGAGCCCCAACGCCAGCACTGTGCCTGGCAGAGCGGAAAAATTCGGCTTGTATTGCAAAAAGGCGGCTTTGGTATCGTCGGTGGGCGCTTGCAGCTCCATCACTTCATCGGCGCCATAATAGCTTTGCCACTCTACGCCGCCGAGCCAGTTGTCACCCGAATCGGCCCGGTAACGACCGCTTACCTTGGCGCCCTTGTCGGTAAAGCCCCAGTAGGCATCCCGGTAAGGGATAGTCATGCTGCCATCCGGCTCCAGGGTGATTTCAGAGTAATAGGAGTCCCAGTTTTGATAGTGAAGCCGGGTTTCCAGGCTCAGCTTATCCGTTGCTTGATATTGCCAGCCGAGCCAGGCCAGAGTCTGTTTGCGCTCGTTTTCCGAGACGATGGCGCTGTAGGCCAAAGGCCTTTCCAGTACGCCATTATTGTATTGGCCGAACAGGGTGATTTTGTGCTCGGCAGCGGGTTGCCAATTGAGCTTACCGCCTATGTTCATCATGCGATAACCCCGGTCTTTATCTTCCGCGGCTACCGGCGAGTATTCGTCATCTTCCCAGAATGCGTAACCGTCAGATTGACTGGAGCTGCCGCTGAGGCTGTAGCTTAAGGTATCGCTGCCGCCACTGACATAAGCACCGAGATCATAACTGGTGAGAGTGTCGGCGCTTAAGTTAACTTCGCCGCCTTGCTCGCCATGATTGTCGCGGGTGATGATATTGACTACTCCGGCAATGGCATCCGAGCCGTAGATCAAACCTTGAGCGCCTTTGATCACCTCAATGCGCTCTATCATCATGGGGTTGATACTGTCGGTATAGGTGGAGCCATAGAGGCGGTTATTGAGGCGATTGCCGTCCAATAGCCAGAGTATATCCACAGGACGACTGCCCTGAAGCGAGTAGTCGGTATCCGTATGGCGGCCATTACGGCCGTTGGCAAATAGCCCGGGCACAAACTGGTTGAGGATTTCATTGATATCCACCGCACCAGCCGACACTATCATGTCGCGGCTGATAACCGTCAGACTCTGACCGGTATGGCTTAGAGCCAACACAGAATCATCCTGATAGCGGGTGCCGTTGACGGCGATGATCTCCATCGCTTCGTCGGCCTGGCCGGTAGGCACCAGCAGTATATAAGCGGCAATAGCGTAAAAGGGCAGCCAAGGCTGTGTCCGTTTTAAAGAGTAACTTCTACACATCTCAATCGTCCTTAAAAAGACTGTGTGATAATTCAGGCAACCGTTAATCGGGTTAACTTTGTGTTGCCGCGCATTCAAAAGGTGTGATTTGTATGAGTGCGCCGAGTTACATCGCTTATTAACACGGTGACGATTATAGAAACTCAACCAAGTGATTTGTTGATGGAGATCAAATTCCAGATAAAGAGTATGAAAAATATTATATTCGTAATACTGATGTGGACTTCGACGTATGCTGATGAGGAGGCTTTAAGGCGATGACACTGAAGCAACTTGTTGCGGCTAAAAACCAAGCGAACGAATGAGAATGCGCGATAAAAGATTGACCCGGTCTGCCTACTTCTCTATAGTAGCGCCCCGTTGAGACTCAAGAGTCCAACTATGGTGAGGTGTCCGAGTGGCTGAAGGAGCACGCCTGGAAAGTGTGTATACGGCAACGTATCGAGGGTTCGAATCCCTCCTTCACCGCCAGATTTAAAAAACCCGACCTTATGGTCGGGTTTTTGCTTTTCTAGGCACAATCTTTCGAATGATTGTGAGTGGTTCAGCCAGCACTGTCAGCTTTTGGCGCCTGGAGGGGATAAAGGCTGGTACAAACATAGGCTGTGTCTATGATTTAATCTAGGCCAGACGCCACGACAGACTTGTACAAGATTTGCACAAGGTCAGGCAGGTTATTCCCGTCGAACTCAGCCCCTTCCTTGAGGGTAAATTAGAGCCTCAAGATCAAGCCCCCCAGAAGTAAGACTCAAAGGTTCTCTAGCTATTAACGAGTTCGAGAATCTGATAGTTCAAGCGCTTAAGGCCATAGCCATGCCAATGATGTCGATGTAATGACTGGGTAAGTTTCGGATTAGCACAAGATACAGCCGAAACAGAAAGGTATTACGAGGCTTCGGAGGTAGGGGCATGAACTGAATTTCATCAGAGCGGCAAAACTGGGAACTCCATATCGTCAGTATATTTCCAAGGGCTTGCAAGGCTGGAATGTTCAACTAAAAGCCGCTTTGACTAACGAATAAGCAATTGGAACGAAATGATTTATTAAAGGTTTACACGCCTTTATGTTAGATATATTATTCGCCTCGTTCCGGAGGGGTGGCAGAGTGGTTGAATGCACCGGTCTTGAAAACCGGCATGGGTTTATAGCCCATCCAGGGTTCAAATCCCTGCTCCTCCGCCATATTCAGAGAGGCCCGCTTGTGCAAACAGGCGGGCTTTTTCGTGTCTGAGTTTTGATGATTGTTATTCGTTTGGTGTTGTTTGGGGGATTTCCGGGGACTGCTGGGTTTATAGCGCTGTCATGCAGGGTTCAAATCCCTGCTCCTTTGCCATATTCAGAGA
>NZ_JWGX01000061.1:0-33814 GCF_000813075.1 Shewanella sp. ECSMB14102 | reverse complement strand
TCCAAATTCAGTGGTAAGCTTGAGCCAGTTCTCATGAGGGATATTCAACTGCGTCAGTAGCTTGGTACTCTTTTCACTTATCGCGCCACGTTTATCATTGCGAATACAGCGCCCAGTATCATCCACCAATTCAAGATAATCCTTGAGCCCAAACGCAATACCACTGCGCTGGTTATCGCATTCATTTCCAATAAAGGGCAGTAGCTTGGCGGGTTGTTCGTATTTCAAGGCTGCCTGAATACGTAGCCGAATGCTGGTATGTTCCGACTGCTCAGGCGTATCGGCCATCTTGGCTCTGATGGGATTGAGGTCAACGTAGGCCATGCAGGTTAACACTGCGGCTTCATCGAGTAAGGCTTGTGACTTAAATCTTCCTTCCCACAAATTTATCCGGAATAAATTTGAACAGCTTTAGCTGGCCCGCAGGGAGAGCGCCAGGGATGGCGGCGAATAGAATCGGCCGGTACAGTTATCTTCCTGATTGGCTTGACGCGCTATCGGTTCATTAAGGCAACGCATGAACCAACTGATGTCACATAACCTGCTGCGAAAAATCGCGATAGTATGCTTCAGCCTGGGAACTTCATGCGCTTCAATCAGCTCACCCTGGGTGAATTTGCGGGTTAACTCATCACCTTTGAACAGCTTATGCCATTGCTCAAGCACTTCTCTGTCTGTCCATCGGTTTGCTGTCTCTATATCGATATGCAACACCAGATGCAGATGATTACTCATGATGGCGAATGCCGCCACATCAATGGCAAAAACAGCTTCCAGTTCAAACAATAACGATTCGACCCAACCACGGCGGTGGTCATAATTCTTACCCGAGTAGGCATCATCACCACACAGAAAGGCTCGCCGCACCACGCGGCTGCAACAGTGGTAGTAGGGCGTATCTTCAAGGCTGATTTGAGTTCGGCGAGGGCGCGGCATAATAACCTCCTTGTTAAATGCTTAAACAAAGCATAGTCGGAAACTAACTACCACGCCATTAATGCTGGGTGTCCATTTTTTAGCGTTATTAATGCTGGGTGTCCATTTTTTAGTAGCCCATCACCTGCGGTGCGCCTTTCGCACAGGCGATCCTGTGACGTGGCGAGAGTTGCATAGCAACATGCTTTCGAGCGCGAGTCATGGATGACGAGCTGGCCGTTAAACAGGGATGTTGTTGTGAATACGTCCATGTAGCCTCGACAAAAACATCTGACCTACAAGGACGTAGGAAATGCCGAATTTGTCGGGAACAAAATTCGGCCCTGTTTTCGACGGTCACAGTTTCGCCTGTGCCTGGAAATGAGGTGTATGTCTGCGGACACTTCAAATGTTTCAAGCTACTCCATTCCCACAGAATGCACCAATTCCCCCTTCGGAGCCGCCGAGGGCCATTGGCGCAAATAACGTGGCTGAGGGCATGGCCTTTCACGGCATTGGGACTCTATCCCGGCGATATGCCAATAGCTGAAAAGTTCAAACGATGAAAAACAGATACAAAAAAGCCCGTCTATGACGGGCTCTTTCGTTGAATATGGCTGGGGTACCAGGATTCGAACCTGGGAATGCCGGGATCAAAACCCGGTGCCTTACCGCTTGGCGATACCCCATCAGGGTCGGTATTAACCGATACGAATCTTAAGACTCGTGAAGACCAAGTTTGCTGCTAAAGAAACATGGTAGCTATGGCGGGACTTGAACCTGCGACCCCAGCATTATGAGTGCTGTGCTCTAACCAGCTGAGCTACATAGCCACTGTATTTTTTCTCTTTAGCGTTTATGGCTGGGGTACCAGGATTCGAACCTGGGAATGCCGGGATCAAAACCCGGTGCCTTACCGCTTGGCGATACCCCAATATATAAACTTGGTAAAGATGGCTGGGGTACCAGGATTCGAACCTGGGAATGCCGGGATCAAAACCCGGTGCCTTACCGCTTGGCGATACCCCACCAATAATCAAAGCTATTTCAATAAGAGACAGATATGGTACGGGAGGAGAGACTTGAACTCTCACACCTTGCGGCACCAGAACCTAAATCTGGCGTGTCTACCAATTTCACCACTCCCGCAGTGTCTCTTGTTTTGACATCCCAAGAAGGATGGTAGCTATGGCGGGACTTGAACCTGCGACCCCAGCATTATGAGTGCTGTGCTCTAACCAGCTGAGCTACATAGCCACGATAACTTTGCTGTTCCCCGTGCCGAGGAACGGGGCGTATTATGCTTATTCAGGTTATTCAGGTCAACAGCTTTTTTAGGCTAAATCCCGCCGCCCCCGCCGTTTGCCTATAAACCCATCAAACTGGGCAACAGATATGCAAATCCGTGTTCTATCGCCCATTTAGAGTCACTTTATACGTTAAACAGGAAGTGCATCACATCGCCGTCTTTGACGATATAGGTTTTCCCTTCCACCCGCAACTTACCTGCTTCCTTACAACCGGCTTCGCCCTTGTACTGAATAAAGTCATCATAGGCCATAACCTGAGCCCGAATAAAGCCACGCTCAAAGTCGGTGTGAATTTTACCGGCCGCCTGCGGTGCGGTAGAACCTACGGTCACAGTCCAGGCACGTACTTCTTTCACCCCGGCAGTAAAGTAGGTTTGCAGTGTCAGCAATTCGTAACCGGCGCGGATCACCCGATCAAGCCCTGGTTCTTCCAGGCCCAGTTCTTCGAGGAACTCGCTGCGCTCTTCTTCATCCATTTCCGCCAGATCTGACTCGATAGCGGCGCACACAGGCACCACAACGGCATTTTCTTTTTCGGCAATGGCACGCACTGTATCCAGATGCGGGTTATTAATGAAGCCATCTTCAGAAACGTTGGCAATATACATGGTTGGCTTGAGCGTCAGCAGGTTCAGGTAAGCCACGGCTTCCAGTTCTTCCGGGCTCAAATCCAGAGTGCGCAGCATATGGCCTTCGTCCAGTACCGGCTTGAGTTTTTCCAACACTTCGACTTCAAATTTGGCGTCTTTATCGCCACCCTTGGCACGTTTTTGCTGACGCAGTATGGCGCGCTCAACACTGTCGAGATCCGCCAGTGCCAGTTCGGTATTGATCACTTCAATATCACCGGCTGGGTCAACCTTGTTGGCCACGTGAACAATATTGTCATTCTCGAAGCAACGCACTACATGGCCGATAGCATCGGTTTCACGGATGTTGGCCAGGAACTTGTTACCCAGACCTTCGCCCTTGGATGCCCCGGCAACCAGACCGGCAATGTCCACAAACTCCATAGTGGTCGGCAGAACCCGCTCAGGCTTAACGATTTCAGCCAGGGCGTCCAGACGAGCATCCGGCACTGGCACCACACCAGTGTTGGGTTCTATGGTACAGAAGGGAAAGTTTGCCGCTTCGATGCCAGCCTTGGTTAACGCATTGAACAGAGTTGACTTACCGACGTTTGGCAGACCAACGATGCCGCATTTAAAACCCATGATGTTTACCTTTCTCTCTAATTTGAGCCCGGCGCACTCGGCCCCGGACAGGATAATGAAACAGGCGTCTGACGCCTGGATAATCTTAGACCGCTTTAAAGGAGTGCAGCCTGTGCATCGCCTTGGTCATATCCTCGGCAAAGAGGATATCTGTGGCGCGCACCGCTTCATCTACCGCGGCATCGATCAGCGACTGCTCAGTACTCGGCGCCTTGCCAAGCACATAGCCACTGACTTTATTCTTGTCTCCGGGATGACCTATGCCAATCCGCAGACGATAAAAATTCTTGTTATTGCCCAGCTTGGCAATAATGTCCTTGAGGCCGTTATGGCCGCCATGACCACCGCCAAGCTTGAACTTGGCCACACCCGGCGGCATGTCCAGCTCATCGTGGGCCACCAAAATCTCCTCCGGTTGAATACGGAAGAAGTTCGCCAATGCCGCCACCGACTTACCACTCAGGTTCATATAAGTGGAAGGGATCAGCAGGCGCACATCGCGGCCCTTGAGCGTAACTCTGGCAGTCAGGCCAAAATACTTGCTGTCGGCACTGAGCTGGGCACCGCAACCTCTGGCCAGCTCCTGCACATACCAGGCACCGGCATTATGGCGGGTCTGGGCATACTCGGCGCCGGGATTGGCCAGCCCGACGATAAGTTTAATCTCTGTCATCAGTCTCTATTCTGTTTATTCAACGAGAAGTTCTGCGAAGGCCAGAGGTGGCCAGGCAAATATTCACCGCTCTTGAAGCTTGACCGTTACAGGCCAAAACCCGGCATAAAAGCCAATGAAAAATGCCGCATTCTTATAAAAACGCGGCATTTTAGCACTCTCTTGCGACAATCAACAAATCGACCGGGGTTATCTCAGCCCCAGCGCATACTTGAGCACTTGCTGCTTAACCGGAGTATTGATATCCGCCAGCTTGAGGCCGGCGTTACGCAGCAGTTTAAGTGGCAACAGATCGTTACTGAAACCGGCATAGAAGAGATCCATGCCTGTCATCATCAACTGATTGTCAAACCAGCGCTGCTTTTGGAACCCCTCAAGCACTGTGGCCTTTGACCAGTCTTCGCCCTTTTCCAGCGCCTGGGTGATTGTCGCTATCAAGGCTTCGACGTCTTTGAAGCCCAGGTTAACCCCCTGCCCCGCCAGCGGGTTAATGGTGTGAGCCGCGTCCCCCAGGATCACCAGGTTATCGCGATAGTATTGCTGCGCATGGCGCCGGGTCAGCGGAAAACTGCCCTTGGCCAACACTTCGAAGTGGGGATCGAGCCTATCGGGGAAGTGATTGATGATCGCCTGCTTCAGTTGGCTGTCGCTTAGCTGCATCAAACTGCGAATTTGTTTGGCATCGTCATACCAAACCAGGGACGCATTTTTGCCCGGCAATGGCAGCAAGGAACGCGGCCCTTGCGGAGTAAACTGTTGCCAGGTCACATCCTGCTCTTCGCACTCGGTGGCGATATTGATCAACATACAGGACTGGGAATAATCCCAACCGCTGATACCAATTCCGGCCCATTGGCGCACTCTGGAGTTGGCACCATCGGCCCCCACCAGCAAGCGGGCATCGAACACTCGACCATCGTCCAGGCTAACCTCGATGCCGGCACAGGAGCGCACCATGCGCCCGACCCGCGCCGGACAGCAGAGTGTCAGATTGGGGTAGTTGTCGAATTCCTGCCACAGGGCCAGCTGCACCAAACGGTTTTCCACTATGTGGCCCAGACGCTCGGCCTTAATCTGACTGGCATGAAAACGGGTTATGCAGCCTTCCATCTCCCAGGTTTCCAGGCCACGATAGGCCACATGGCGCATACCGAGCAGAGTATCAAATGCCCCCAAACGCTCGAGTAGTGCCTCCGATGCGGCGCTGATGGCCGAGACCCTGACATCCAGAGGTTGCGAGGCATCAAAGGCCTCGGGTTCAAAGGCCTCCACCAGCGCCACTTCCAGCCCGAGTTTGGCTAACCCCAGCGCCGTTGCCGCACCTACCATACCGCCACCTATGATGACGATATCCTTGGTCTCATGTTGTTCTGTCACTATGCCTTTCCTGCTGTCTCTCTTCTCTGCCGCCTTGGCCACAGAGTTGTGTTCAATGGTAACTGTTTTGGCTTCAATCATGAGCAAATGTTGCTGCCGGCCCTCCTGAAACACCTGCTTACAAGCCGACACACGAGTCTTGGCAACCATAGGCTAGCCTCAGTGTGTCCAAGCAGTATCTGTCATAGCCAACACCGCATTGGCGGTTATCGACATCAACAAGTGAGGATACCATGTGCAAACTTACCAACAGCCTGATAGCCGCAGCCCTTATCGTCCCGGCCGCCTTTAGCTCTGGTCATATTCTGGCCGCCACCACGGCAGACCAGATGGAAGTGATAACTGTAACCTATCGCTCGTCGCTGAATTATGCCCTATATCAACAAATCACGGAAACCATGGCCGGCTTTCATATAGAGGTACTGGAGGATATCTATCTTCAGGCTCGCGCCGGTACCCAACAGATGGCTGAGCAGTTTTATCAACAGCAGGACATTCAGCTGGCCGATAATCGTTTACCCATACTTTTTGAAGGGGTACTGCAGCCACCAGAGTAATTCTCAGTCCTGGCGTTCAAAAGCTGGTCAGCGGACTGAACAGCGGGTAAAATGGCGCGCTATTTTTTAAGTGGTTCCGAAGAGCGACGCAAAACTGATGAGTAAAAAACTCCATATTAAAACCTGGGGCTGTCAGATGAATGAGTACGACTCATCCAAGATGGCCGATCTGTTAAACGAATTTCAGGGCTACACCCTGACCGAAGAGGCTGATGAGGCAGATATTCTGCTGCTCAATACCTGTTCTATTCGTGAAAAAGCGCAGGAAAAGGTATTCCATCAGCTGGGCCGCTGGAAAACACTCAAAGACAAGAATCCTGAGCTGATCATTGGCGTGGGTGGTTGTGTGGCTTCGCAAGAAGGCAAGGCGATAAAAGAACGCGCCCAGTGCGTGGATATTATCTTCGGCCCCCAAACCCTGCACCGTCTGCCAGAGATGATCAACCAGGTTCGCAGCGGCGACCAGGCGGTGATTGACGTCAGCTTCCCTGAAATCGAGAAGTTCGACCGTCTGCCCGAGCCCCGCGCTGAAGGCCCCACCGCCTTTGTCTCCATCATGGAAGGCTGCAGCAAGTACTGCTCTTTCTGCGTGGTGCCCTATACCCGCGGTGAAGAAGTCAGTCGGCCACTGGATGACATCATCCTGGAAATCGCTCAACTGGCCGAGCAAGGGGTGCGTGAAGTCAACCTGCTGGGACAAAACGTTAACGCCTATCGCGGCCTGACCCATGATGACGAAATTTGCAGCTTTGCCGAGCTGCTGCGTTATGTGGCCGCCATCGACGGTATCGACCGCATCCGCTTTACCACCAGCCATCCGATAGAGTTCACCCAGGACATTATCGACGTCTATGAAGACACTCCTGAGCTGGTAAGCTTCCTGCACCTGCCGGTGCAATCAGGTTCAGACCGCATTCTGACCCAGATGAAGCGCGGCCATATGGCAATCGAGTACAAGTCAATCATTCGCCGTCTGCGCAAGGCGCGGCCGGATATTCAGATAAGTTCCGACTTTATCATCGGCTTCCCCGGCGAAACCAAAGAAGACTTTGCCGACACCATGAAGCTGATTGAAGAAGTGGGCTTTGACCACAGCTTCAGCTTTATCTACAGTGCCCGTCCCGGCACCCCGGCGGCCGACTTGCCGGATGATGTGGATATGGAAGAGAAAAAGCAGCGCCTGGCAATTCTGCAAGACAGAATCACCCAACAGGCGCAGCGCTACAGCCGCCAGATGCTGGGCACAGTGCAGCGTATTCTGGTGGAAGGCCCATCGGTCAAGAATCCCATGGAACTGCGCGGCCGCACCGAAAACAACCGGGTGGTCAACTTCGAAGGCCAGCCCAAGCATATAGGCAGCTTCGTGGACGTGGAAATCGTCGATGTCTACACCAACTCGCTGCGCGGCAAGTTTGTTCGCGGAGAAGATGAGATGGACTTGCGCAAGAGCCTGCGCCCCAGTGATATTCTGGCCAAGCATAATCAGGAAGACACCCTGGGCGTGACTCAGTTCACCCCGTAAGCGCCGAGACTTCCACGGCGGCCCGGCTCTTCGGACCCGGGCCGTTTTATTTTAGGCTCGATTTTCCGTTAGCATTTATGCCTTCACGCTCGTAAACTGATCAAAGATGACATCAACAGGAGTTTTTGTTTGTCTCACAAATTAACCACCATGAATCTGTATCTCGAACCGGCCGACAGCCGCCGTCTGGCGTCTCTGTGTGGTCCGTTCGATGACAATATCAAACAGCTCGAGCGCCGGGTGGGCGTCGAGATAAGCTACCGCAACAACCATTTTCAGATTGTCGGCCAGCCGCGTAACTGCCTCACCGCCAACAACCTGCTGAAACAGCTCTATGTCGAAACCGCGCCGGTAAAAGGCTCGACTCCGGATCTTGAGCCCGAGCAGGTGCATATCGCCATTCAGGAAGCCATTGCCCTGGAAGCCGACGACAGCGGTGCAGAACCCAAAGAGCACTATATCAAGACCCGCAAAGGGGTGATTAAGCCGCGCAATCCCAACCAGACCCAATATGTGGCCAACATAGTGCGCCATGACATCACCTTCGGCATAGGCCCCGCCGGTACCGGCAAGACCTATCTGGCTGTTGCCGCCGCCGTGGATGCGCTGGAACGTCAGGAGATCCGCCGCATTCTGCTAACCCGCCCTGCGGTGGAAGCCGGTGAGAAACTGGGCTTTCTGCCCGGCGATCTGAGCCAGAAGGTAGACCCTTACCTCAGGCCTCTGTATGACGCCCTGTTTGAGATGCTCGGGTTTGAGAAGGTCGAGCGACTGATAGAGCGCAATGTTATCGAGGTCGCACCGCTGGCCTATATGCGTGGCCGCACCCTCAACGACGCCTTTATCATCCTCGATGAGAGCCAAAATACCACGGTGGAACAGATGAAGATGTTCCTCACCCGTATCGGCTTCAACTCCAAGGCGGTGATCACAGGTGACATTACCCAGATAGATCTGCCGCGCAACGCCAAGTCCGGCCTGCGCCACGCCATTGAAGTACTGAGCGAAGTAGAAGAGATCAGCTTCAACTTCTTCCAGGCCCAGGACGTGGTACGCCACCCGGTAGTCGCCCGCATAGTGGAAGCCTATGAAACGCACGATCAGCGCCAGCAGGCGGCCAAGGCCCAACGCGACAGCCAATATCAACTGACAGAGGCCGGCGCCCATGAGTCTTGATCTGCAACTGGACCTGCAACTGGCTACAGAAGCGCAAAACCTGCCATCCCAGAGCGATTTCGAGCTCTGGGCCCGTACTGCCATAGGCAATAGTATGGAGCAGGCCGAACTGACCATACGTCTGGTGGACAGCGAAGAGAGCCAGCAGTTGAACCGGGACTATCGCGGCAAAGACAAGCCCACCAATGTATTGTCATTTCCGTTTGAAGCGCCACCGGGAATAACCCTGCCATTACTCGGGGATCTTGTCATTTGCGTTTCAGTCGTTGAAAATGAAGCCGGTGAACAGCATAAACCGCTACAGGCGCACTGGGCACATATGGTTGTGCACGGTTGCCTGCATCTGCTAGGTTATGATCACATCGAAGATGCCGAAGCCGAAGAAATGGAGTCGCTAGAGACCCAACTCATTGAAAGCTTAGGTTTTACTGACCCATACAAGGAGCAATAATTGCCAGGGTTCGCCCTGTCATGAAGAACACTATGAGTGACGATATCCCCCCGAGTACCAGCGCCCATAAGAAAGGCTGGTTTGACCGTGTAAGCCAGTTATTCCAGGGCGAACCTCAAAATCGCGAAGATCTGGTTGAGGTGATCCACGATGCCGAGCAGCGTGAGCTCATCACAGAAGATACCCGCGAGATGATAAAAGGTGTTTTAGAGGTATCTGATTTGCGTGTAAGGGACATAATGATCCCCAGAGCGCAAATTGTCGCCATCCAATTCAATGACTCTGTTGAGGAACTGCTCAACACTGTCATCAACTCTGCTCATTCCCGCTTTCCTGTGGTCAATGAAGACAAAGACCATATCGAAGGCATACTGCTGGCCAAAGATCTGCTGAAGTACGGCTTCAACAACAGTGAAGAACCCTTCTCACTGGAAAAAGTGATCCGCCCGGCCGTTGTGGTGCCCGAGAGCAAGAGAGTGGATGTGCTACTCAAAGAGTTCCGTTCCCAACGCTACCATATGGCGATTGTGGTTGATGAATATGGTGGTGTTTCCGGCCTGGTCACCATTGAAGATATTCTCGAAGAGATTGTCGGCGATATCGAAGATGAGTTCGATCACGACAACAGCGACGAGTCTGAGATCCGTAAAGCCGGTAACCGGGTTTACATGGTCAAGGCACTGACCGAGATTGAAGATTTCAACGAAACCTTCAACACCCATTTCAGTGATGAAGAGTTCGACACAGTCGGCGGATTGGTGTCCCACGCCTTCGGTCACCTGCCGGAGCGCAACGAGAAGATCGTCATCGACGGCATTGAATTCAAAGTGATCAGTGCCGATACCCGTCGTTTATTGCAACTCAGGGTGAAACTACCCGATCCCAACGATACTGAAGACAGTAACGACCAGTGAAGTCCACATTAGCGGCGCTTAAACGCCATCCCAAGCTGCGTCTGGTACTGGCCTTTTTGGCCGGTGCCAGTACGGCACTTTCCTTTGCCCCCTACGATCTCTGGCCCATCTACCCGCTGGCGCTGGCCTTTGGCCTTTGGCACAGTGATAAGCTTTCCCCCAAGGCCAGTTTTGGCTATTGGCTCAGCTTTGGCTTTGGCGCCTTCGCCTTCGGGATCAGCTGGGTGCATGTCAGCATGGACAGATTCGGTGGCTTGCCGCTAATTGCTTCCATGGGCCTGATGGCCCTGTTGGCCCTCTATCTGGCCTTGTATCCGGCGCTGGCCGGTGCCCTGCTGGCACGACTGGCGCCCAAGCGTCATAACTGGCAACTACTGGGGCTGTTTCCGGCGCTCTGGACCCTGTGCGAATGGCTGCGGGGCTGGGTACTCACCGGTTTTCCCTGGCTCTGGGGCGGCTATAGCCAAACCTCTGGCCCCTTGAAGCCACTGGCCTCAATGATAGGCACTTTGGGGCTCAGTTTTACGGTAGCGCTGTTGGCAGCAAGCCTGGTGCTGCTGCTCAAACGTCGCTGGCTCAGCCTGGTGGTGAGCTCGGCACTACTCACCCTGCTTGTATGGCAGGCGCCGCGATTTTCAACGGTTGAGCGCACCGGCGAGACCCTCAGCGTGGCGCTGGTGCAGGGCAATATTCCTCAGAGCATGAAGTGGGAGCCGGACGCGCTCTGGCCGACTATGCTCAAGTATATGGATCTCTCCCGCCCGCATCTGGACAGAGACTTGGTGATCTGGCCCGAGGCAGCGATACCGGCCCCCGAAAGCATGGTGGCCGAGTTTCTCGACAACGCCAACAAGGTCGCCAATCTGCGGGATGCCGCCATCATCACAGGTATCATCAGCCAGCAAAATGGCGACTTCTACAACTCGCTGATCGTGCTGGGAAATCACCATCAGAAACAGCAACAAAACGCCAACTATAGCGCAGCTGGCGACAATCAGTTTCGCAAACATCACCTGCTGCCCATAGGCGAGTTTGTGCCCATGGAGTCGCTGCTGCGGCCCCTGGCCCCCTTCTTCAACCTGCCCATGTCCTCATTTGCCAGAGGCAGTTATCAGCAAAATAATCTGACGGCGTTGGGTCATACTCTGGCACCGGCAATCTGCTATGAAATCGCTTTCCCCGAGCAGCTCAGGGCCAACGTCGCCGAGGATACCCAGGTGTTGCTGACCGTCTCCAACGATGCCTGGTTTGGTGAATCCAATGGCCCGTTGCAACACATGGAGATAGCCCAGATGCGCTCGGTCGAGTTGGGCCGACCTCTGCTGCGGGCCACCAACAATGGCGTCACCGCCGTGGTGGATGAATTTGGCAATATCAGTGCCAAACTACCGCAGTTTGTAGAAGGTGTACTCACCGCTGAAGTGCCGCTGGTCGAGGGCCAGACTCTGTTCAGCCGAATCGGTCAATGGCCGGTACTGGGGCTGAGTGGCTTGCTGCTGCTTTTGGGACTGTTGTATTGCCCCAAGCGACGAAAGAACAATAAAAGCTAAAACCAACTCATTGATTTTTATCTAATTGATAAAATATTAATGGACACATAAGTATTTCTTAAGACTGCTTTTCTAGGCTTTGGATACTGGTTAACAGATCCGGAGTATCTCTATGGTCAAGCAGTTTCCCCTGTCTGCCCTGGAAAAGGACGTCCCACATTCTGCCAACCCGCCTCATTCGCTTCCCGAGTGTCGCCTGTTCCATGAACAGGCAGAGGGCCGCACTGAGGTCGAAGACTATATCGCCGCCAAATACTTTCAGGTGCATGGCGCCAGGCTCAAGGAGTTTTTACCTTTCTTACTGCAACTGACCATTAAAGGTCAGCCTCAGGGCGCCTTCGGCCTCAGGGCCGGATGTTACTATCCTTTGTTTCTGGAGCAATACCTAGAAGCCCCCATAGAGCAACAGGTGGCACTGCTGGCCAAACGCCCGGTGGATAGGGCTTCCTTGGTGGAAGTGGGCAATCTGGCACTCACCAATAAGAGTTCAGGGCCCCTGCTGCTGGTACTGCTTGCCGCCACTCTGGCCAGAGCCGGTTTTGAGTATATGGTCTTTACCGTCACAGAGCAGGTGGAAGCGCTAATGAAACTGCTGGGCTTTTCGCCCATGCTGCTGTGCAGCGCCGATCCTGAGCGACTGGAAGGTGACAGCGCCATCTGGGGCAATTACTACCGCAACAACCCCAAAGTCATGATTGGCGATCTGCGCCTCGCCCAAGAAGTGATAGAAACCAGCCCCCGCTTGAGGCGACTGGCACAAAGGCACGAATCGGATATCAACTCCATGGCGGCCGAATTGGCTTATGCCAGAACCCGGGAATCAAGCCTATGACTCCATCACCTCAATTAAATCAAGCCAATATCTCTGAGTCAGGCACCGGAACCAACCTTGATTGGGATGTCCTGGGCAAACTCAACGGCGAAGATCAGGCCATTGCCCTTAGCGATGCTGGGCGGCAACTCAGCTACCTTGAACTGAAAACGGAAATCCGCCGCTACAGTGATTTCCTCAAACGCCTCAATATCCGCAGCCTGGCGCTGCATGCCGGCAACAGTGTCCAGTGGGCGATACTGGATCTCGCCTGCCAGCAGGCGGGAGTTCTTTGCCTGCCCTTGCCGCTGTTTTTCTCCCAAGAGCAGTTGGCAAACTGCCTTGAACAAACCTCGGTTGAGCTGGTGCTGAGCGAAAGCCCACAAATTCAGCCTTGTTTGCCAAAGGGCTTTGCGCCGTACCAAGGTCTCAGTGAACTGGGCTGCAATCTATACGGCTGGCAGTTATATGACGAGCGGCTATCTGAGGGACAGCTCTGCGACGGACATCCGGGCCAACAGAGTGTTTGCGCCGAGAGTAGGACGGCTTTTCCGCAAGTCCCACAGGGCACAGCCAAAATTACCTTTACCTCAGGCTCTACCGGTAACCCCAAGGGGGTGTGTCTCAGCAGCGAGCATCAATGGCGGGTGGCCGAATCGCTTGCAAAAGTCACGGCCCTGCCCAGCCCCAGGCATCTTTGTCTGTTGCCCTTGAGCACCTTGCTGGAAAACATCGCCGGTATCTACAGCCCCTTGCTGTGCGGCGGCACTGTGCTGCTGCCCTCGGATAAAGCCCGCGGCATGCACGGCAGCTCAAGACTCGACAGCCAGGCGCTGCTACAGACCATAAGCCAAGCGCAGCCGAGCAGCATGATCCTCATTCCTCAGTTGCTGACACTGCTGGTCGGGGCCTGCGAGCAAGGTTGGCAAGCGCCAGATTCACTGCGCTTTGTCGCCGTTGGTGGCGGCAAGGTCGCTCCCGAGTTGCTAATGCGGGCCAGGGAGCTTGGATTGCCGGTTTATGAAGGTTACGGCCTGTCGGAATGCGGCTCCGTCGTGGCGCTCAACACCCCGGATAAAGACACTCCCGGCTTTGCCGGCACTGTGTTACCTCACTGCAAAGTCACCATTCGCGGCGGCGAAATCCATGTCAGCGGCGCCAGTCACCTGGGATATCTCGACCAACCCGAGACTTGGGGCCAGGGGGAAGTCGCCACCGGCGACCTTGGCCTGCTCGATAAAGGTGTGCTCACCATTAGCGGGCGCCGCAAGCATCTGCTTATCAGCTCCTTTGGCCGCAATATCAGCCCTGAGTGGGTGGAGTCGGCGCTGATGGCCAAACCGCTGCTGAGTCAGTGTATGGTCCTTGGCGACGCCAGGCCCTGGCTCAGCGCGCTACTGTGCGCTCCGCACCAAGTCAGCGATGAGCAGCTCCAGACCTGGCTGGATGCGGTCAATGCCACACTGCCCGACTACGCCAGGATCAAACGCTGGATAAGACTGAATGAAACCGAGCTCAAGCCTCACACCACCGCCAATGGCAGGGTCAAGCGCGCCTCACTGCTGAGCGCCCTGGCCGCTCAAATAGAACAGCTCTATCTATCTATCTGAAACCCCATATCTTGAGGGAACCTTATAATGAATTTCTACGACCAATTACAACAAGCAACCCAGAGCGGACGCGAGTATCTGCAGGCCAGTCCCATCATAGGCAAATGCCTGCAAGGAGAGATAAGCCTGGAGGACTATGTCGCCTTCCTGCACCAGGCCTATCACCATGTGAAGCACACTTCGCCGCTGCTCATGGCCACAGGCGCCAGACTGCCGGAAAGCAAGGAATGGCTCAGGGTGGCGGTAGCCGAGTATATCGAAGAGGAGCAAGGCCACCAGGAGTGGATCCTCAATGACATAGCCGCCTGCGGTTTTGACAAGGAAAAGGCCAGACGCAGCACGCCGCTGTTTGCCACCGAACTCATGGTGGCTTACGCCTACGACATGGTGAATCGAGTAAGTCCGCTGGGCTTTTTCGGCATGGTCAATGTACTGGAAGGCACCAGCATCAATCTGGCGCTGCTGGCGGCCGAGAAAGTGCAATCGCGCCTGGGGCTGCCGGATTCGGCCTTCAGTTATCTCAAGTCTCACGGCGAGCTGGACAAGCAACATATCCAGTTTTTTGAAGGGCTGATGAACCGGATTGAGGATCCCGAAGAACAAGCCTTGATCATTCACGCCGCCAACAACTTCTACCGCCTCTACGGCAACATCTTCCGCGAGCTGGCGCCGGCCCAGGCCTTGGCGCTGGCCTCCTGAAAACGGTGACCAATATGGAACTCAAACATTTGAATGTCATCATCACCGGCGCCAGTGGCGGCATCGGTAGCGCCATCGCCAGGGCATTGGCCGCCAAAGGCGCCAGGCTGCTGCTCTGCGGCCGGGATCAAGCCAAGCTCGATATCCTGAAACAGAGCCTTGCCGGAGAACATCACACCTTAAGCGCCGATCTGACCAGCAGTGGCGGTCAATGCCAGCTGCGCCAGGCCGCCGGGGTGTTCAGCCCCAAGGTGTTGATCAACTGCCTCGGAGTCAATCAACTCAGCATGTTGGAAGCCAGCGACACCTGTGATACCCGCGCCATGATGGCGGTGAACCTGGAGGCGCCCATCAACTGTTGCCGCACCCTGCTACCCTTGCTCAAACGCCAGTCAGAGGCCGCCATCATCAATGTCGGCTCCATTCTCGGCAGCATAGGCTACCCGGGCTCCAGTCTTTACTGCGCCAGCAAGTTTGGCCTCAGGGGTTTTACCGAAGCACTGGAGCGGGAGTTGGCCGACAGCAAGATTAAGGTGCTCTATTTCGCCCCCAGAGCCACGGATACCGAACTCAACACAGAATCGATGCGCCAGCTCAATTCGGCGCTCGGCAACCGTCAGGACAGCCCTGAATGGGTGGCCAACATCCTCTGTCGGGATCTGGCCGATAGTCGCCGGGGCCGCCGTTTTATCGGTTGGCCGGAAAAGCTGTTTGTGCGGGTAAACGCCCTGCTGCCAGGCCTGGTTAACTATGATACCCGCAAGAAACTGCCACTTATCCGCCAGTTTTGCCAAAGGGCCATGTCAACACAAGACACGGCCAACCCCATCACCGAAGGAGAGAAACATGAAGCCATTTAAACTCTTGTGCCTGAGCGCAGCGCTGCTGGTGAGTCCTTCGCTCTGGGCCGATGACGCCAGCGATCTGGCTGTCAAACAGTTGCAACACGACTGGGCCATCAACAACTATCAACTCAGCGGCGACGAGCAGGAAAAAGCCTTTGTCAAACTGCTGAAGCTGGCAGATGAGTCGGTGCAGTCCCACCCTCAAAGTACGGGCGTGCGCATCTGGCACGGCATTATCAACTCTACCTATGCCGGGGTCAGCGGCGGCCTCGGTGCCCTCAAGTACGCCAAGCGGGCTCGCAGTGACTTTGAGCAGGCGCTTAAGCAAGATCCCACCGCGCTCAAGGGCTCTGCCTATACGAGTCTCGGGGTGCTTTACTACAAGGTGCCCGGCTGGCCGCTAGGCTTTGGGGACGATGACAAGGCCGAGGAGTTGCTGAAACAAGCGTTGGAGCTCAACCCCGATGGTATAGACAGCAACTACTTTTACGGCGACTTCCTGTTGGAAGAGGACAGGTATGACGAAGCCCTGCCTTTCCTGCAAAAAGCGCTCGAAGCCGCCCCAAGGCCAGGGCGCGAGCTGGCAGATGCGGGTCGCAAGCAGGAAATCAAGGCTGCACTCGCCAAAATCGCCGCCTATCGCGATAACAGCTAACGTCAGTCAATTTTTACCGGTAAAGATTGCATTTGATGGACATGATTGGCGCTTGATTTCGAGCTCAGCCCAATATCAGTCAGCCAATACAGGCTGACTGATGGTTTTGTTATCCGGGCAAGGAACTGTTACAACTTATCCCCCTGCGCGAAGGGATCGTCAATCGACTTAGCCGGCTGGGTAAACCAGCGTGGCCCCTCTGCCGTCATATAGAAGTGATCTTCATGGCGAACGCCGAACTCGCCGGGCACACAAAGCATGGGCTCATTGGAAAAACACATACCAACGGCCAGTGGGGTGTTGTCGCCATCAACCAGATAGGGCCACTCATGAATATCCAGGCCTATGCCGTGGCCCGTTCTATGGGGCAGTCCCGGCAGTTGGTATCCAGGCCCGAAACCGGCCGCTTCCAACACGGCTCTGGCCGCCTTGTCGACACCACTGCAGGGCGCACCTAAAGCCGCCGCTTCAAAACCGGCCCGCTGCGCTGCCTGCTCCAGTGCCCACAATTGCCGCTGCCGCTCGCTTGGCGTACCAAATACATAGGTGCGGGTAATATCCGAGTTGTAACCATGCAGCTGACAGCCTGTGTCTATCAACACTGTGTCGCCCGGCGCCAGCGTCTTGGGCGACTTGACCCCATGGGGATAGGCACTGTCTTCACCAAAGAGTACTATGCAGAAATAGGAACCATTGGCACCCACGGCTCTATGGGCCTTATCGATAAAATCTTCCACCTCGGCGGTACTGATCCCCGGGCGTAATATTCTGGCGGCGGCCTTGTGCACTTCGAGCGTCATATCCATCGCCCGCTGAATCAGCCTCAGCTCGGCGGGCGATTTATGCATTCGCAATTGGGCGCTAATCTTGGCGCCGTTGACAAAGGCAAGCTCGGGGCAAGTCTCACGCAGGCCATCAAACAAAAAGAAAGGGGCTGATTCATCTATAGCCAGAACGGCGCCCGGGCGCAGACAGCCCATGCGCTCAAGCACATTGCGGCACAGCACATAGGGACTCTGGTGCTCATGCCAGGTGTTAACCTGTCCAGGCTGCAACATAAAGCCTTTGAGGGTGTCGAGCTCAAATGCCGGCGCCAGGTATTCCAGCTCACCACGACAGGGCAAAATCGCCCCGACCATACGCTCACTGGCATACCAGCGCAGGCCGGAGAAATAGTAAAGATTGGTGCCGGCATTGAGATAGAGGGCATCTATCCCCAACTCTTGCATCAGCGCCTGGGCATTTTGTTGCCTGGTTTTGAATTCGGCGGCATCCACCGCTGTGACATCCCGAGTCATATCCACCAGCTTTGCCAACTCCTGCTCCGGGGTTGAGCCACCAACGCCTGTGCTCATAGACTTCTCCTGCTTGATTGTTTTTATTAATTGGGTACTAATCTGTTTCGGATTTTTAATATATTGTATGCAAATATTGCATGCAAATTTTAAAGTACAAACGAAATTACCAATTTCCGGTGACCGCTGATATGCTGCTTGCGCCAAACGCGGGAGTACAATATGCAGGATCTTGCCAACTATATTCTGGCTATAGAGGGACGAACAAGCTGCACTGAGTTGTTGGAGTCGGTGCAAATTCACACCACGGACGATGAAGGTTTATGGCAATATCACTTTGCCGATGGCGCCATTATCGAAAAACAGCAGGAGCTGGAACAGGAGCCAAACCGGTCCAACATCGGCGAGCTTTGCGAAGATAACTGGACCCGTTATCGGGTGCTGAAAGGAAACGATATCAGCCCAAAACAAAAAGCCTTCAGCAACCTGTGCCAAAGGGCCTTCTGGTTGAAGATGCGTCAGGCCTGCCAGGAACCAGCTTGAAGGGGGATGTCTCCCCCCTTGAGCCAGAGTATCAGGCCTGTTGCATCAGCATTACTTGCAGGCCGCGGCAGACCAAGGTCTCCATATCGTCGACCCGACTTATCTGACACTGACTGACAGTGGCTGGAACCGCCAAGTCTTTAACACCGCTGACACAGCCCTTGTAGTAGTCGGCATTGGCCAACATGCTACCGGCGAGCCAGAGTTTTTGCGGATTGAGCAGGTTAACCGCCCAGGCTATGCCCATCCCCAAATAAGCCCCGGCGCGGTAGAGTTCCACCGGGTTACGCAAGCGTCGACGCCGTACCGACTCGCCGCTGGCCAACTGTTCGAGGCTGAATTCCCCCGACTCCGTCATCACCCGGCAAGCGCCAAGCTCACCGCCCAGGCCATTGGCACCGCTGAACACCCGGCCGTTGAGCGCCAGTGACATACCGATCCCTGTGCCACACATCACCAAGAGTTCACATTGGTGTTTGACGCTGGCAATGGCGTGCAGACCGGCGTGGATATCATTGCTGATGGCCACCAGTTCACCACGGCTACTGAGCTTTTCCGGGTTAAGCCCCACCAGTGCAGGCAAGGCTCGGCAGGATATCAGTTGGTTGTCTCGCACCATGCCGGGGAAGGCCAGTGCCAGACGGTAGTTTGCAAGCCCATAATCAGATTCAAGTTCAGCCAATTGCCGATTGAGATCTGCTATGGTGAAATTCTCTCCGGTGGGGATTTTATATTGTTCTGTTGTTTCCCCTTGCCGCAGCTGAAACAGCGCGGTTTCAGTCCCCACTTCGATCGTTAATGTCGACATCAATAAACCCCTTTTTACCGTACCGCCAGAGGCGGTAGACGGCCTAAGATGTTAGCACAGTGCTGCCGGCACCGCACCTAATCATCAAGGTTCTGTTATTTGTAACGCTTTGCTTTTACTTAACTTCCACCATGCTATCAGGATAAGTTGGGTCGCAATGGCGGGAATACAGATCACTAATAGCAACTGCCAGCCAAGCTGATAAATGACCCAGCCGGCTCCCAGAGAGGCCAACGCCTGAGAGCCAAATACCAGAGAATCGTTGAAAGACTGCACAGTGAACCTCTCCTCGGTGCGATAACAGCCAGGCAACAGCGAAGTGCCGGCAACAAACAGGAAGTTCCAACCCACACCCAACATCACCAGCGCACTCCAATAGTTGAGCAGGTCACGCCCCGCCAGCGCCAGAGCCAAGGTCAGGCAGTAAAGCGCCAGCCCGGCCAACATGATGCGGGTATGCCCCAAACGGGCTATCAGGTAGCCACTTATCAGCGAAGGCAGATACATGGCAATCACATGGCTCTGGATCACCCACTTGGTATCCTCAAGGCTGTGATGCTCTATGTGATGCATATGCACAGGGGTCGCCGTCATGATAAAACTCATCAAGGCATAGCCTATAACTGCAGCGCCGCAGGCAACCCAGAGTCGGCTTTGACGCAAAATAACCGACAATGGCCGAATATCCATACTCTCAACCTTGGAGGCTTTGAGCACCGGGCCTTCATCTTGATAAAACAACAAGCAAGCCAGCGCCAGCACACCGACCAGAGTCACCATCAAAAATGCACCTGTGTAGGTTACCGGCAGAATATCCTTGGCCAGCAAGGCCAGTTCTGGCCCGAGGAAGGCGGCGAGCAAACCACCAAGCAACACCCGGCTGGCTGCCTTGGCAGACAGAGTCGGCGCCACTGACTCCATGGCGGCAAACCGGTATTGCTGGATAATGGCGCCGCCGCATCCGAGCAGCAGACCGCTGGCACAAAATCCCCAGAACTGGGCATACCAAACACTAAGCGCCGCCATAACACCCGCCATACTGGTCAGCAGGGCGCCACCGATAAATACCCGTCGCCGTCCCAAACGCTGCATCAAGATATTGATAGGCACAATCGCCACAGCGACTCCGACTACCATCATGGCGATAGGCAATGTCGACAGCGAGGGAACCGGGCTCAGCTCTGCCCCTATTATGCCTCCGAGCAATACCATGATAGGTGTGGCACTCATGGCAAAGGCCTGCGCCAACATCAACACCCAAACATTTAGCGGCATAAAGGCATCCTTGAATAAAAATCGAGACAGATAAAAACCTTGAACAGGCCAATAAACACACATAGGGTTAACCTAAGCCAATCAGTTTTAACATTTTCATTCAAGGAAGAACACTGTGGGAAAGCGAAACTGTATCAGAGTGCTACTGTTGACCTTGCTTCTGGGCATGGGGGCAGGCTGCAGTAACCAGCCTTACTCCCCTTCTCAGGATCTCTATGACAACGTGGCCGACAATGTCGAGCAGCGCAATGAAAAGCTGGCGCGGGATCAACAACCAAGCGATGACAGAGTAAAGAGTGAAGATGTCAGTAAAGGCGTAATGGCAACTCTGGTTAGCTCCTTTCTGGTGGGCATAGCGACTCTGTTTGGCAGCAATTGACTTGGGCCCCCTTTACAGCTGCCACAAGGATTTCCTCATGCAAGCCCTTGCGAAGCGACTTCAGGGCTTGCCATAATCCGCTATCACTCATAAAGACAAGGTCGGCCAAGGGTAGCCAAGCCGACCATCAGCGGAGCCCCTATGTTGCAATCACAATCGCCCAAGAGCCCCCATATCGCATCACGGCTTAATGCCGTGCGCAGCGAAATGGCCAAACACCAACTCGATGCCTTTATTCAGCCCCGTGCCGACGAGTATCTCGGCGAGTATGTGCCGGCGCACAACGAGCGTTTGCATTGGCTGACCGACTTTACCGGCTCGGCGGGGATGGCGATTGTGATGAAGGACTGCGCCGCCATTTTTACTGATGGCCGCTACACAGTGCAGGTAAGGCAACAGGTGGACTCGACCCTGTTCAGTTATGAGAGCTTGACAGATATGCCTCAGGCACAATGGTTGGCGGAAAAGCTGCCGGCCGGTTGCCGCATTGGCTACGATCCCAGGTTGCATACCCTGGCCTGGCAGCAGGATGCCGAAGCCACGCTGAGCAAAGCGGGTATGACATTGGTGGCGCTTGACAACAACCCGGTAGATTTGCACTGGCAAGACAGACCCGTGCCGGAAAACAAGCCCATTATCCTCTTCAATGCCGAGTCTGCCGGCAAGAGCAGCGAACAGAAGCGCAGTGAAATCGGCGCCCTGGTGAAAAAGGCCGGGGCCGATGTGGCGCTGATAGCGGCGCTGGACTCCTTCTGCTGGTTACTCAATATCCGCGGTCAGGACGTGCCCAGGTTGCCCGTGGTACTGGGCTGTGCCCTGCTGGAAGCCAATGGTGAGATGACACTGTTTACCGAGCTTGCCAAGTTACCCCAGGGGATTGAAGCCCACGTAGGGGCCGGTGTCAGCTTCCGCGCCGAGGCGGAACTCGCCGAAGCGCTGCAAGCGCTTGAAGGCAGAAAACTTTTAGCCGATCCCAATAATGCCAACGCCTTCAGCCAATTACAGGCCAAAGCCGCCGGCGCCAAACTGATCGCCGGACTCGATCCTGTGGCACTGCCCAAGGCCTGTAAAAACAGTGCCGAACTGCAGGGAATCCGCGCCAGTCATATCCGTGACGGCGTTGCCGTGAGCCGTTTCCTGGCTTGGCTGGATGCCGAAGTGGCTGCTGGCCGACTCTATGATGAAGGCACTCTGGCAGATAAGCTTGAGAGTTATCGCCTTGAGGATCCCCTCTACCGCGAGCCAAGCTTTGACACTATTTCCGCCACCGGCGGCAATGCGGCCATGTGCCACTACAACCATCTCAACGGCACTCCGGCCATGATGGAGATGAACAGCATCTATCTGGTGGACTCTGGCGCCCAGTATTTGGACGGCACCACAGACGTTACCCGCACCATAGCCATAGGTGAAGTCAGCGCCGAGCAGAAGAAAATGGTGACCTTGGTGCTCAAGGGGCATATCGCCCTGGATCAGGCCCGCTTCCCGCGGGGCACTACGGGGCAACAACTGGATGCCTTCGCCCGTCAATACTTATGGCAGCACGGTTTTGACTACGACCACGGCACGGGCCATGGTGTTGGCCACTTCCTCAGCGTTCATGAAGGCCCGCAAAGAATAGGCAAGAACCTCAATGCCATTCCTTTGCTGCCCGGAATGGTGCTTTCCAACGAACCCGGCTATTACCGGGCTGATGCCTTCGGTATTCGTCTGGAAAACCTGGTGGAAGTACGCCCCTGTGAAGCGCTCAAAGGGGCCGAACGGGAGATATTCGAGTTCGACGCTCTGACTCTGATCCCTATGGACAAACGCTTGATAGACAAGAGTCTGCTTACTGAAGCTGAGCTCAATTGGTTCAATGACTATCACAGCTGCGTTTATCAGACCCTGTCACCGCTGATGAGTGGCGAATCACTGGCCTGGCTCGAACAGGCTACCTCGCCGCTGTAACGCCCAAGGGCGCCGTCAATGGCCGGCGCCCTTTGTCAAACTCTCGGTGCTATTCACGAGAAGATCCGCCCCTTGAATTGGGATATAATAGCCGCCATATAGCTGTTATTATTTTGCCATGAGAATCTCAATCCCATGATAAGTACCACCTTTGATCAGTATCTGGAGTTTCCAACCTCCTTCCCATTTAAAGTGGTTGGCGATGCCAGCGATACCCTGGCCGACCGCGTAGTCGAAGTCGTCCAGAAGCACGCCCCCGGCGATTACAGCCCTACCACCAAGGCCTCCAGCAAAGGCACCTACATCTCGGTGACCATAAATGTGAGAGTGACCAGCAAGGAACATATCGAAACCTTGTACACTGAACTTGCCGCTATTGAAGGCGTTCGCCGGGTACTCTGATACCTGGCACTCGGCAGAGAAAGTGTGATCTGGATTACATTTTTCCTGCCAAAGCGTATAATACCTGCCGGTATCAGAGAGTGAGCACAGCTTGATACTGATTGCTATCATCTCAAACAGAGGGGGAGACGTTGCCCTTGCCAGACAATACATTGCATATCCGCCACTTGGGTAACATGGATTATGAGACTGTATGGCATGCCATGCAGCACTATACCGACACCCGTGACGAACACAGCCCGGATGAACTCTGGCTGGTGGAGCATCCACCGGTTTTCACCCAAGGCCAGGCCGGTAAGAGCGAGCACCTGCTCAACACCGGTGATATCCCGGTGATCCAGGTGGATCGCGGTGGTCAAGTAACTTACCATGGCCCGGGGCAATTGGTCGCCTACCCTCTTATCAACATCAAACGGCGCAAGCTTGGGGTAAGACAGCTGGTTACCGACATAGAACAAAGCCTGGTGGAGCTGCTCAAGCGCTTCGATATTCCGGCCTATGCCAAGTCCGATGCGCCGGGTGTCTATGTCGAGGAGCGTAAAATAGCCTCTTTGGGGTTGAGGATCCGTAAGGGATGCTCATTCCACGGCTTGGCGCTGAATGTCGACATGGATCTCGCCCCTTTTCGTCGTATCAACCCCTGTGGTTATGCCGGACTCGAAATGGCCCAGTGCAAAGCGCTCGGTGGCCCCCAGAGTGTCGAGGAGGCAGGCCAACACCTGATTGAAACTTTTAGCCAGCGTTTGGGCTATGAGCAAACAGTGCATCACCAAGGATTAGCAGAGTCATATGAATAGGCCAGAAAGATTACAGCCCGGCGTGAAATTGCGGGACGCCGAAAAGGTCGCCCGTATCCCGGTCAAAGTTGTGCCATCAGAGCGCGACACCATGCTGCGCAAGCCCGATTGGTTGCGGGTTAAGTTGCCATCTTCCAATCAGCGGATCCTGGATATCAAACAGGCACTGCGTAAAAATGGTTTGCACTCAGTGTGTGAAGAAGCCTCCTGTCCAAACCTGGCCGAGTGCTTCAACCATGGTACAGCCACCTTTATGATCCTCGGCGCCATCTGTACCCGGCGTTGTCCCTTCTGTGACGTAGCCCATGGCCGCCCACTCAAGCCTGACGCCGAGGAGCCTCTCAAGCTGGCACAGACCATCAGGGATATGAAGCTCAAGTATGTGGTGATCACCTCTGTGGATCGTGACGATCTGCGTGACGGCGGCGCCCAGCACTTCGCCGACTGTATCCGTGAGATCCGCAAACTCAACCCTGAGATCAAGATAGAGATATTGGTGCCTGACTTCCGCGGCCGTATCGATCAGGCGCTGGATATTCTGGCGACCGAGCCACCGGATGTATTCAACCACAACCTGGAAACGGCTCCGGCTCACTATCGTAAGGCCCGTCCCGGTGCCAACTATCAGTGGTCACTGGATCTGCTCAAACGCTTTAAAGAGCGTCATCCGGATATCCCGACTAAATCGGGGATCATGCTCGGACTCGGTGAAAGCAATGAAGAGATTGAACAGGTGCTCAGAGATCTGCGCGCTCACAATGTCAACATGCTGACTCTGGGCCAGTATCTGCAGCCATCCAAGTTCCACTTGCCGGTGGAGCGTTACGTGACTCCCAAGGAGTTTGACGACTTCCACAACCTGGCAACCGAACTTGGCTTTACCCACGCTGCCTGTGGCCCGCTGGTTCGCTCAAGCTACCATGCAGACCTTCAGGCCCAGGGGAAAGAGGTCAAATAGAGCAAGTCCAAGCACCTAAAGAAACAGCGCCCAAAGGCGCTGTTTTTCTATTTATGGGCACAATTTAAAGCTTTAGGGTTAGCGGCAAAAGCTCTGACATAACAGCCTCTAGCCATATTAGCCGGGATGCTCTAAGAGCCAAGGAGAGCTAAGAAGCGTGAAGAGACAACTCCATCAACAGAGCATCTTCCCGGCCCTCTTTGGCCTGATAGTAATCGGCCCTGGAGCCGGTCTCAATAAAGCCTAGGCGTCGGTACAAGGCGATAGCGGCAGCATTACCCACCCTGACTTCCAGCAATAGTCTCTCCACACCAGTCTCTTTAAGCAGTTCGATTGCCGCCTGTAATAATTGCCGCCCCAAACCCTGACCTTGTGCGGCAGGAGCGATACAGATATTCATCAGGGTCGCTTCCTCGAACAAGACCTGCAGCAAGCAAAAGCCTTGAAGCTCCGGTCCTAGATATAACCCCAGAGCGCGGTAAAAACGACCAAAACAACTGCCCAGAGTCGCCTCACTCCAGGGAAACTCATGGGCCAGTTGTTCAATTTTCATCATCTCGTCGAGGTCATTGGCCTCCAAGGCTCTGATTGCGATAACCTCAGTCACTTCGCCTCCAATCTGTGCCAAATCTGTTGCCATAGGGCGCGCTTGCCCTCACTGCCTGACATTAATTGCGCCGGCTGCGATGAGTGTAGCCAGGCCCCTTCAACAGGCTCAGGGAACATATTCCATATCACCTCTTGCCCAGCCACAGGCCGATTACCGACGCTGCACTGCCCTGCCTCCAATCCCAATAACGCCAACACCTTGAGCACCAGGGGATGTTGCAATACACGCTCATCAGCATCTGGCACCAACAGCATGAAAGGCACCTGGGCGGGAGAGTCTTTTCTACTGCGCCACAGCTCTATTCCCATGGCGTGCAGATATTTATTCATGGTGATTGCGCTCCGCTTTAACGCAGTTTGAAAATGTCGCCCAAAACCCATAGCCGAGGGACGAACAAGAAGGGCAAAAATGACTGAAAGAAACCCGCAACAGAGCTTCCAAGTTAAGCGCTTTAGAATACCAGCTTGCTCAGCAACTGTCTGTGACCTGAGAGCAAATCCCTTGGCTATCAACTCAAACAAAATCGATTGCGGACATCTAGTTTATCCACTTTAACTAATTATCTTCCGGAGTAATATAGAAAACAGCTCATTTACGGAGGTTATATTATGAATATCAATATCGGGATCAACCAAGCCGATCGCCTGGAAATAGCCAACGGTTTGAATCGCTTACTTGCTGACACCTACAGCCTTTATCTCAAAACCCACAGCTTCCACTGGAACGTGACAGGTCCCATGTTCACCAGCCTACACCAACTGTTTGAAGAGCAGTACACCGAATTGGCTGCCGCGGTGGATGTCATCGCAGAGCGGGTCAGAGCCCTGGGTGAAAGAGCCTTGGGCTCCTACAGCGCCTACGCCGCTCAGACCGAAATCAAAGAAGACTCAGGCATCACAGATGCCAAACAGATGCTTGAGGAACTGCTGGAAGGCCAAGAGATCATTATTCGCAACGCCCGGGCACTCTATCCTCTGGTGAACCAGGCCAATGACGAAGCAACGGCAGATCTGCTGACCCAGCGTATTCAGCTGCATGAAAAGACCGCCTGGATGCTGCGCAGCTTGTTAGTGCAGTAATCTGGCATCACTTTGATACGGCGTTCAGAAACGGCATGAATTAGCGGCTAATGCTGAAACAAACTGAGTATTAATCTATACGGCTTACGCGTGTTGCGTGAGCCGTTATCTTATTTGGCACCGGGCAGGGTTTAACCCTGTAACAGTAGTTTTAAAGATATCTGCAAGCTGACAGTGCTAGGTGGTAAATAAACGGGTCCATATCGACCTCAAGCACTTTATGATATCTACAAAAGGAAAACGACCCGCATATTACTATGCAGGCCGTCTGGAATGTGGCAGGGGTGGCAGGACTCGAACCCGCAACCGTCGGTTTTGGAGTGAGTTATTTAAATCATAAAAATCAATTGGATAAGATTTTCCTTAGAAAATTAAACTAGAAAAAACATCGAATAAACACATGATTTTTAATGTTTTAAATTGCTAATTTCTAACTATTTTAATCACAAAAAAAGATATCTATTCACATTAACTTAGCTCACACACCCTTATATGATTAGACGACCAACCTCAACATGCTCTTCCTCTAACTTGTTTTTGGACAGAACGTGTATGAAAAAGGAGGCTTTTGCCTCCTCACTTTTTCTATGCCGCATTTTCTTTTTGTTCTTCTTCCAGTGCCTTAGCCTTACCAATGAAAGGGCCAATCAGTTGAGCAACAGCACGAAACACAGGCACTACGACCGAGTTGCCGAACTGCTTGTAGGCACTGGCGTCGGCACAGACTATACGAAAATCGGTATCGCTTTCATCCCTGTCAAATTCGGGCTTCTCAAAGCCCATCAGGCGAGCGCACTCCTGAGGTGTCAGCCTGCGCGGAGTTTTGTACGTAGCGTCAAACTCGGGGGCATAACGACCGTTTTCGTGGTCATATAACTTCTCCCATTCCTTGACGACAGCCTTGTATTCTAGTTCTGTCATCTCTGGGTTTTCGAGCTTCACCTTGTCTGCATGCCCTATCGAGAAGGCCTCTCGCGCTTGGTTCTTACGGATGGCATGCATCCTATTATCCAGAAGATAACTGTCTTCCAACCCACTTTGATTGATCAGGATCTCGGAGCCATCCTTGTGGTATCTCGCCGACAGTGTGCGAGTCACTGCATCAGGACTCTTCGGATCAACAAGCCCGAATCCGAACCCGTTGCCCTTGCTCTGATGTTTCAGGGCATAGTGGTAAAGGTAGTTCCACAGGTTCTCTGTCAAAGTGTACTTGTCCCTGTCCTCCTTGCTCAGTTCGCAGAGGATCTCGGCGATTGTGTAACGCTTTTCCGGTTTGGGGATCTTGTTCAGGTCTATCTCTTTCAGGGTAGGATCCTTGGCGATAAGATCCTTACGCACACCGACAAGACAGACTCGCTCCCGGTGCTGCGGCGTGAAGTGTGCGCCGTCGATAACTACCGGATCCTGTTTGCGCTTGCGGACATTGGCGATGGCCTCTTCTATATCGACACCTTCGTCGGTAATGTTTGCCACCCAATAGCCAGCATTATCAAGCGAGTGGATAATTGTGGCGAAGGTATTGCCCTTATCGTGGCTCTTAAGATTCTTGACGTTCTCCAGCACAAAAAACTTAGGCTGGCGAGCATTAAGAATCTGCTCAACGTCGAAAAATAGTGTGCCTTGGGTATCACAGTTGAAACCATGGGCTCGGCCCAGCGAGTTCTTCTTAGACACACCAGCCAGAGAAAACGGCTGGCATGGGAAACCAGCAAGTAGCACATCGTGCGCTGGGATGTGCTTCTTGATATGTTCGCACTTTTCTTCACGGTTCATTAGGTTGTTACCGCTCTGGGTGACCTTGGTGATATCCATGAAGGAGGTGTTCCTTTCCGGGTTTTCTTCTTCGCTGTTGAGGAAGTAATCAAGCTCGTGTTCATCCACGTAGTGGTTGGCGAGATAGGTGCGGCGTGCCTTCTGCTCCCATTCGCTAGTAAAGATGCATTTCCCACCGATATCCTCAAAACCTTTGCGCAGGCCGCCGATACCTGCGAACAAATCGATGAAAGTGAACTCCTCATTGTCCCAATGCGCAGGTTTCTTCGGCAGCAACTGCTGTTTAATAAAGTCCCTAGCATTTTCGTCAATGATAATCGCATTTTTTTCGGGATCTTTGCTCCAACGATTGAGCTCAGTACGGTCTATTCTAAGCGTCTTTAGCTCTGCACCATCTTTAAGCTCAGCCAGTTTTGCTAGCTGGATTGCTAGGTTCTTCTGGTCATAGACTTCGATTAGCAAACGAAGCAGCTTGTTAGTTTCCCGAAGGTCATTTCTAGTTCTTTGTTCGGCTTCAAAATCACCAAGTCTAATTTCTTTCATTGCACTTTCACCACTGGGTTAATTGTGTGATATTTTATCACACGTTTCTCCCTTTTTTCGAGTTTTGTGTGGATTTATACAGTGACCTTATACAGAAAAGGGGGCGAGCTGACGCATATATTATGCACTTTCTATTTGAAGCTTAAGCATGTAAGTAGAGAACTATTCATTTATCCGGCAACTTTCCAACAGTTCATCCGTGACCTTCACAAGGGAGACTCCGTCTAGCAGGGATTTTATATTCTCTGCCACTTCTTCTGGCGGAGTCTGGTAGCTGCCTAATACATGGAAGTCCGTTGCGGGAATCTCGAGGAAGCGGTTCTTGCTTGCACCAGTAAAGCTGGTTGTTTCGTCGCTCTCTTGTTTTTTTTGGTTCAAAAGAGCTTCAGTTTTGGTTGTGGTCAACTCTGTGCCGATGAGCAAAACTCTATTGTAATTGTCCCGGCGATTGAAAAGGTAGCCGGGATCAGAGTGTTTACTCCAGTCAGGTTTTACTAGGATCAGGTGTAAAGTGCGGATACCTATTTTCCCTAAGTCCCTGACTAGTTTCGCTTGGCCTACATTGATACCAAATTTGAGAGGAGCCTTCGCACCGCGCCTAAAGGGGTACTTGTGTTTGAGTTCGATCTCCCAGTACTGATTTTTGTAAAGGACGATCCGATCTAGGTCCCATAGCCAGCTGAAAAATGGCTGGATCACGAAATTTTTCAATACCCTATTAAGCAGAACCTCGTTCTTAAAATTGTCGATTGTTTCAAAGGCCCCATGTAGCCTGCCCCAGAAAACAGCCATCTGCCTTTCTGTATCCCTGACACTCTGCTGGATGGTGGGAAAAGGGATAGTTACGCAACTTCTTTTCCCTTGTAGGTAGGTTTGAAGCGGTAACATCTTTTTTTCCCGGCCGGGTTTGTGGCAATAGAAGTTAGAGCTTTCCTCGTCGAAAGCCACAGTAAAGGTGGTATAGGGCGCAAGTTTCTGGAGTGTTCTAACGTACTCTTGACTTACCAAGTTGTTGCTCCGATCCCAAACGAAGAAACACCTAGCATTTCCGTATCCTTTCTGCAGAGCGATCACTGTCGTGACGTTGAGCACCTTGAGACCTAGTTGTTCGAGGTGCCTTATGTAGGTCATGGCGACCGGTTCTATTTGTAATCCCTCTAGGGTTTGGTGCTTGTCGTAGCTAAGGAGTTCGAACTGGATGATTTTGTTGTTCAGATCTAGTTGACTAAGCGCAGTGCCGTTGCCGACAGGTGTTTGCGTTCCAAGCATTTCTGCATTCACTTTCACAGGCTCCAATCATCGCTGTATACTTTTGATTTCATTTATAAAATCCTTAAATGACATCAACCATTCGGCCTGCACAGGTTGGTAACTTGCTTGGATTGCTTCAGGTACCACGAGTTGAAGTTGTAGTTCTTCCATCTGCTGGGTTTGGGCTTCGCTGATAGCCGGTTCCATTGTTATAAGATGCTTACGTGGAACTCGTTTGGCCTCAGCCAACACCTGTCTCCACCGGTCCTTGCAGGTAGTCTTGGCACCGAGGATACGAAGCTTCTCCGCAGGAAAGCTGGTATCGGCATAGCAGTCACTACTCGGGAACACGAAATCAGGCTTCTGTCTCCCCTCTGTTTTGGCTCCACGGTCAAACAGGATGCCGTTGGAAAGCAGTATAGTTTCGATATGGTTCTCGAAGGCATGCCCGCTCCGTGACTTCCTACGATTCTGAACACTGAGAGAGAAACGTACGAACTCATCGACATCATCACCATTTTCGCCGAACCCTTCGCGCAGCCTCTGCTGCACGATATATTTCTCAAGCTGCCTGAATGCCGACTCCTCTGTCTCCATCCACTCGATGAGTGCCGTGTCAGGGGTATCGACTGGAGATAAATCCCTTGTTAGCTCACGTGCAAATTTGGAGAACTCCTTGGTTTTGGGAAATTCAGCACCGAACCTACTGAGGATAAGATCGAGGTAGTCGGTACCGTCGGAGCCAATTTCTATACCGTACCGCGCGAACATCAACCTGATAGGGAGGGTGAATCCGGACTGGCTGACCTCGACGCCAGTTAGTCCCCTCTTATTGGTATTGGTATCCCGCACACCGAAAAGTGTTCGGATCTGATCTTCGTACTCGCTACCAGGAGGGCAGAAGATCATCAGCAACGTCCCTTCATGCGTAGCTGCAATCAAGAAAAAATCGCCGGGCTCGAACCTGTTACTGACATCGTTAGATTTGTAATAGAGCCGCCACTCGGGCGAGCGGTTAGGGTCTTGATAACGAGTATCGTACCAAGTAACAGTATCCTCGCTGATGATCGGCTCGGCTTCATCCTCTGATAGGTAGACGAGCGTCGCGGCAATCTTTACTTGGCTTCCATCATCTGGAGTACCCAAGTATTCGCCAATACCAGCCTTGACCAACCCGCCTATCTCATGCTGATTTGACACCGGACTAGCATCGACGGCTGTAAGATACTTGAATGCGGCGGACGTGAATACATCAGCGAGCAGCTCGAACATGCTTACCTCTTGATATCTTAATGCTATTGGATGAGCTTAACCTAGATTAAACCCAAACTCATCAATAAGTTACATTTATGATGGTTATACTGTATGTATTCATGTATTTCATGTTCTGAATCGCCACTGATTTCCTAGACACCTTTTAGTTAGCTCAACTCCCATAGACCTCCTAGTTAACCGTGCAACGGCCCCACATACGCTCTCAGACCAACGAAAAAGTCCGCATACAAGTGATTTGGCCTTCATTTTGTTCAGTAAACGCCCCCAATTGGGCTTTGGGTAGTCCCTATCGTGCAGCCATCCCATAGGTTTAAGGGGTTAATCGTGCAGCCAACCAATATATCCAAGGCTTAAACGTGCAATGTTCCCACATATGCCCTTGCAATGGCGTTACATGTCACATTTTACATTCGTGACATGTAACGAAATATAAATATCTTTTTAAATTCATTTATATACGTTCAACCAGTAACACCAACCTAAGTCAAAATCTGGAAATTTCCTTCTGACTCTACAGACAAGACATTTGTCCAAATTGGGCAGTTTGGCGTGCCAATCTCGGCAATTATCAGCGGGATAATGGCTCCGTTCACTAAGCACGGAGTTATTTTTATGAAGTTAAATGGCATTGAGCTGCTCCACCTAGCTGTAGCACATGAGCTAAGAGAAGTTTGGGTCGTCAGGTTAGACCCACCCGATCAGCCCGGCAATCGGGGGCCAGATGGTGACCTGCTCTGGCCGGAGGTTTTGCTGTGCAAGAGTTCTGACGATGCAACTCATTTGGCTGAGTACCTAAGCAAAGCAGCCTTTGATGATTTTTCTGATTTTATGGCCGCAGAAGAAGATGGGGAAATCCATTCAGTACCTCAGGATGCAGATCAGTACATAGTTGCGCTCTGTAAAAGCATTCAAAGGTACAGATACGCATGGCTGGTAGAGCCAAGCATCAAAAGCATCTCACAAATCACATTGCTCAAGGAGGCTTTTCAACATGATTAAAAAGTCATTGAGTTTGCTGGCCTTTGCATTAATTGCATACTCAAACATTACACTTGCTCAGGAAAGCGCCACTGTGGGTCAAAAATCCTCACAGGAAAAGCGCACCCAAAGAGAAACCACGCTGAACGATGAGACCAACATGGAGTTACAACGCCAAAAAGGAGAAGAAGCAAGAAAAGGTGAGGAAAAACGAGACACGACCTCCACATCAATGCGTGATGCAAACGAAACATCATCTAGGCAGCAATACCAAAAGGCTAACCGTCTTTCAGTAAAAACAGCCCCACTTTCTATTCTTGTAGAGCTATTTGCCTATGTCGAAAAAGGTAAATCTGTAAGAGGGAAAACAACAAACGTCATCAGAAATTGTTCGCTCATTACGAACCCACAAGCGCCACAATTTCCAGAGTTAGAACCCAAACCCTTAGTTACAAGCGTTCAGGCCTGCATGGCCTGGAACAAAGAAAAAACACTGGGACAATGCCAAGTTGAGTTGCAGCAGGCAGCTTTCAACTGGGCGACCACTGGCATGCCTTCATCTATAAGAGTTCCTTCTGAGCGCCTGAAAAGAGAGGGCGTCTGCTGGGTGACATACGGGCTTGTAGCAGAAGCAACGCTAGATGACATATCAAGCGGGATTTCGGTCAACGGAAGTGACAAGTCCGCGATAAAAATGGCACTTGCGAAGGCGATGAGTAAACAGCTCATACGTAATGACTTACCAGAAAAGGCCTTGAAGATAATAGATAGACAATTTGGAAGGAACTGCGTAGTGCCATCAACACGAGGGTATAAGTATG
Source organism: Shewanella sp. ECSMB14102 (assembly GCF_000813075.1). Taxonomy (NCBI): domain Bacteria; kingdom Pseudomonadati; phylum Pseudomonadota; class Gammaproteobacteria; order Alteromonadales; family Shewanellaceae; genus Shewanella; species Shewanella sp. ECSMB14102. The sequence continues at coordinate 798 of NZ_JWGX01000061.1, read as the reverse complement.
AAGGAAAATACGAATGGTCTTGTGGCTCTTTTTCTGCTGATCCAAAAAGTCTGTCAGCTTCAATTGGCGAGTTCACTGTCTTTGGCCGAGGAAACTCACTCTTTGGAGAGTCATGGGAGCTGGAGACATCATTAAATCACGACACTCTTTTTTCGTTATCGACTACCAGAACTAACTCAAAAGAAGCATCAACGTCTAATGCTCAGTATGCAAGCACCGACAACCGCTCATCCAAGTCCCGTAACCTTTCAATGAGAACGTCTGAACGATTACAAACCGAGGAAGCATCCAATCTCAGCAACTCTACGGAGGCAAGCTTCACAGTGTCTCAGCCAGGCATAAAAGGGGGTAATTAAAAATGAAATCTGTACTGTATGGCATCATCATTGCCTGCCCAATCACTGCCATTGTGATCTACTTTGCCTTAACCGGTAGGCAGGAAGTTCTTATCCAACAAAAAACACATGAAGTTCAGCAACAAATCCGCTCGGAAGAGTTTCATCGTGACTTCTCTAAGGCTTGGGCTGAGTTTGATCTACCCAACCAGCATGATAAGGCCGTCATCTCGTCAGAAGATGCTGAGCGGAATGAGCGAATCATGCAGCTCAAAAAACTTCGCTCTCAGTTGGAAGCGGCTAACGGTGAGTCAATGGATGACCTAAAAGGAGACTTAGCAGAGATGAGAAAAGCATTGAAGGAGGCAGAGCAAGAAAAATAGTTTTATTACTTAGCTTAGCATTCTTCAAATTCGGTAGTGTTCATAAATCTGTGTCATTTGAGTAATATACACCCAAAAGG
>NZ_JWGX01000060.1:0-36234 GCF_000813075.1 Shewanella sp. ECSMB14102 | reverse complement strand
CCTCACCGTTTAACCATGAGTGGTGCACTTATTATCTGAATTCGGGCCTCTTTTGAACTGACTCGCCTGCACGGTAAGCGGGTCACTGAAGTCTTACAATCAATCGATGCTTGCGAGAATGAAGATGCAATCTGTTTAACAGAGATTGATTCATTTGATATCGAAGAAGTGTTTAGTCAAGGTCTAAGTGATGAAGTCATTGATGCCTACTTTGCCTCGAAAGAGGAGGCGGCCACGGACCAAGTCGGTAAGGCGCCAAGCTCTCACGTTGATAACAAAGTGACACCAGCGGTTGACGCAGATGCTGATAGCGATCTGAATGCAAAGTTTGTATCTGCTAATGCTGAGTCGAGCTACGCTTATAAACCAACTGCAGAAGGCAAAGTTCTTACCCGCAGTAAGCTGACGGATATAAATGGTCAACCTCTTGTTGGTGTAAGTTATTTCTCCGCAAACTCTATAGGTTTAACGGATGATAATGGTGAGTTTGAATACCTTTGGGGTGATACCTTAACCTTTGGTATTGACACTTTTGAATTTGGTAAGGTTGTTGGTAATAAAGTTGACTATAAGCTAACCGATGTAACGGATAATGATGTCACGAAAGCCAATATCCAGGCACTCATTGAGCGTTATGCTGTAAACTTGAATGGTAAGTTTGAAATTACCACAGAGATCAGGGATACGTTTGCTATGTATCCAAACGTAATTAATGAGCTTATCAACCTTTCACTGCCAAATGGCGGAAAGCTTGAGGGTTCTGACTTTAATTTGCCCAATGAGTTCGATGAACAGTTCAGTAAAGGTTTGACTGCCTGGATAGATCAAGAATTACGTCAGCCGATGGCATTCAGTTATTCGCAATCTCAACCACAGGTTTTTTCGTTAGATAATGGTGAATACGTAACTGAATCATTAAATGCCATTTTTCGCGATGTAAATACATTCCATGTATTTAATGATAACGGCAGTTTTTACGGTGCAACCGGTTATACTCGTGGCATGCGGGCATTGAATCTTTCCAATCGCGCGTTTCCTATGATGATGCCGCGCTCTGATATAAACCGTGAACTTGATTTTGGTGAACCACAAGCGTGGACCCGCGAGGGGCGCCCTTATATCGCGACTTGGCCGGGTATTGATATGCCTGCGATTCCAACAGTGAGTAAAGACAACGCAACCTTTGGCTTCCCATTTGTTACAGCAGGTGAGATTGGCCAAGGTAAGATTGTGATGATGGGAAATGGATTGTACCCAAGCATTCTTTCATGCCCGGACAATTATTGGAATAACCGTTCTGTTAAGATCGACAGTTCGGCTAAGAGCTGTACTTCCACTAAGGTTGAAAACCCAAAGCATGATGACCATGGCAGTATGAAGCAGTTCTTTGTTAACTTGTTCCAGTGGTTTAATAATAATAACCCAACACAAGGTATCGCTATTGGTACTAACATAGATAAAGCATATTTTGCTCATGCCAATAGTGGCTTAGGGATGCAATATGACTTTTTTGTTAGTCCTGATTTCGGTTTTGGTGAGCTTACTCAACTGAGTAAAGGTAGCTTTAACAATATTTCAGCCAAAGCCACCCCGATTTTGATTTTGCAGGCATATCCACCAAAACTGATCCAAGATGGGATGACAAATCAGTTCGTGGCAGATTTGGATAATCCGAACCTGACTCAAAGTGATGTTACGGCACTAATCAAGTATGTGAATGACGGCGGTAATATCTTGTTTATGGATGCCATTCAAACCGCAAACCCAGAGCCGATTGGTCGATTGGCCGATGCGGCGGGTATCTCTGTCGGCGGCCAAAATGTGACCCCGACAAATCAAGCATTTTGTGGCAGTTCTTATTATTGTCAGGAAGCCTATCCAAACCTGCATGTAAAAGGTGGTTCCGAGATGGTGGTTTTGGAGCGCTTTCAAGACCATGAGGGTAAGCAGCCATTTACTGTCAATCAGGATGGCACTGTCGAGTGGATCAAAGATGAAACCAAGATCAAATTTGAGATCCCGACTTATGAGGTACCTAAGTTAAATGCCGACGGTAATCCAGAGTTTGATCCGCAAGGCAACCCTGTAATGTTGAAAAAACATGCTCGTATCTTTGTCAATACAGCTGAAGAACGTGAAGCGGCAATCGCAGAGCTTCAAGCTGCCTTTGAAGGCACGCCAGTGTGTAACAATGCCTACGAGTATGAGTTTAACTGTATTGAAACTCGTTCCGGACATGGTTACACAGTTCGTGGTGCCTATCACCGGCCGGATTTTGACCGTTATGAAGTGAGTAAAGATGTTGTCGAAAGTATGGTGAAAGCCGCAAACCTGGGCGCGAACTTTACCGCATTATACAAGCATGAGCTTTACTACCGCACCAAAGGCAAACAAGGTAGTCGTTTATCAGCGACCGAGCTGAATCAAACTTACGATAATCTGGCGATTTGGATGTGGAATGACAACCCTTACCGTTATGAGACAGAAATTCAAGATGAACTGGGCTTTAAACAAGCGGTGCAGTTCCTGAACTGTTACACGGACGATAAGCATCAAGCTGATACCCAGGAAGCCAAATGTCCGCTGGATTTGAAAGCCTCCCTGGTCAGTAACGGCATGATCTATGGTGCTGGTGACCTCGAAGGTCAAATGAATCCCAGTTATCCATTGAACTATATGGAAAAACCATTAACCCGAATCATGTTGGGACGTTCATTCTGGGATCATGACATTGTTGTCGATACCACTCAATATCCGGGACGCACCCCCGGGGTGGTGTCTAACGGCACAGCTCACATTCAAACGGATGGTAAAGCTGTCACCTACTCTGCAAGTAATAATCAATCCACAGGTTACTGGGCTCCTCAACTGCAAGAGGTGACCATTACCGGGGGAGTGGAAGCGACCATTACTGTCATGATGGCAGATGATCTAACGGGTAGGCCAAACCATGAGTTGGGTTTAAAGCGTCCACCACGGATGCAAACCAGCTACGACTATAATGGTGTACGTAAGTCCTTTAAAACGCCTTATGGTGGTTTGATTTATATTCAGCCCAAAGAGCAGGGGCTAGGCGAAGTTACCTTTAACCTGGAAGGAGTAGAAACCGCAGCATGGTGGAAGGAGGGGCAATGGATACACAGCCTGGAGTCCGCAACGGCACCTATTGCTGAAATTGATACCGGGTCATTTATTTACACTACGCCGGTACAGAATGTGCAGTTGATGAATGTCGATAAATTCGCTGCGGATATGAACCGTTTTGCTGAGGCAGCAAGCGATTTCTATGGTCGTGATGAAAGAACTGATGAAGGCCGGCATCGCCGCTTTACCTACACAGATCTGAAAGAGTTCCGTCATCGCTTTGTTAACGATGTGCAGATCTCCATTGGTGCTGCGCACTCGGGTTACCCTGTGATGAACTCTGGCTTTAACGCCGATGCCACTAGTGTTCCAACCAATGCCATAAATGATTGGTTGCTGTGGCATGAAGTGGGGCACAACCTAGCTTCTGCTCCTTTTAATGCTCCCGGCAGTACAGAAGTTACCAATAACCTGTTGGCGTTGTATATGCAGGAGCTTGAGGGCCGTAATGACAATCCTCGAATGGATCGTATAGCGGCTGATATCCAAAAAGCGCCATTGTGGCTTGATGGCAATGCCGGTCATGCCTGGTCCCATGGTGATGCGGGGATGCGTTTGGTGATGTTCGGTCAACTTAAACTTTGGGCCAAAGCACACTTTAAAATTGATGACTGGTACTCAGATTCGGAGGATAAACCATCCATCTATGGTGCAGATGAAGGTTGGAATATGTTCAAGTTGATGCATCGTAAGGCTCGCGGCGACGTGCAAGGTGATAATGGCGGTATAAACTACTGTAGTTCACAGGCAACGGGCTTATCTAACGGTGATCTTATGATGGTATGCAGCTCATACGTGTCCGGTTACGACTTACGTGACTTCTTTACCACTTGGAATGTTGGTGAAACTTCTATGACCAACCCGGATGGGAGCAAAGTGTACAGTGGTGGGATCAGCCATAAAGGTCTTAGTACACTAGACCAACTCAAGTTGAGCAAGCCAACAAAGGATCCGCTGGCAGTTAACTCCCTCAATTAGGATATTTAATTGATTAACGATAAATCCCTCAACCTAGGTTGGGGGATTTTTATGCATTTTGATTACCTGAGGTGAACCAATCAAAATAGCGCAACGGAGTGCTGAGTGGCGGTTGCTGGTGCCGAATAGACAGATGCCGACAGGTTACTGATTAACGTCATGACTTTCAACGGATTAATCATTCACCTGCCCATTATTCTTTTGGTTACTCATCAAGGATATAGATGGCGCTCTGACAAGAGCCCCAAGTGCCTGACGGAAATTTTTTAGTTGCAAAAAGTCGGCCTCAAGAACAGAGGCCGATATTGTGCGGAAGTGATTTGAAATGTAGAAATTAAGCTAAAACTTATCTCTGGAACTGATAAACACTGCCGAGTTTCATTATCTGAGTCAGTTCATCCAGTGCGGTACGGGACTCGACTATCAATTGTGGATCGGCCAAGTCTGCGGGTAACAAGCGATCGCGGTAGTGTTTGTCCACCCAGGCGTTGAGGCGAGTAAACAGGTTATCGTCGAGCAGAACGTGCTGATTGATGGCTGCCAACTCGGCATCATTCATAGCCACCCTCAGGCGAAGGCAAGCTGGGCCACCACCGTTTTGCATGCTTTGTTTAACATCAAAGTATTCAACTTTCTGAATTGGTGTATCCAGAGTCAGCAATTCATCCAGGTAGGCTTTTACCGCTGGATTCTCGGCACAGTCGGTTGGCGCTATGATAACCATCTTGCCGTCACTCATGCTCAATAGCTGAGTGTTAAACAGGTAGGATTTGACCGCATCCTGAATACTGACTTTGGCGGTCGGTACTTCAATGAAATGGATATCACCTTCCAACTTGGCGCGGATCTCTGCCAGCTTGGCCTTGGTATCGACAAAGGCCTGCTCGTGATGGAAAAGCACATTGCGGTTACCGACAGCGATCACATCATTATGGAATACGCCTTGATCTATCACCTCAGGATTTTGTTGAATAAAGACAGTGTTGTCTTCATCGAGACGATGTAAACGGGCGATTGCCTGCGAGGCTTCCAGCGTTTGTCTGGCGGGAAACTTCTTCGGTCTTATGGCCTGAGGGTTGGTAGCTTCCTGGCCGTAAACAAAGACTTCGACTCCGGCATGACCATATTCCTGACACAGGCGGGTGTGGTTGGCAGCGCCTTCATCACCAAAACTGCTGTGTTCCGGCAGGTGCTGGTGGTGTACAAAATAGCGACTGTCGCTGAAAATGGCCTTGAGAATGTTGCCCGTGGTTTGCGGCTCGATTGAGCGATGCAACTTATCCACCAGGTTGGCCGGCGTAAAGTGCACGCGGCCATCATGGGTATCGGCACTTGGGGATACGGTTGCCGCATTGGCGGTCCACATGCTGGAAGCACTGCAACAGGCTCTGAGAACAGCAGGTGCCTGCGCGGCTGCCTTTTGCAACACTTCTTTATCCGTGCCACTGAAGCCTATTCTGCGCAGTGTATGTAGATCAGGGCGTTCTTGCGGCGCCAGAATGCCCTGGACCATCCCCATGTCGGCCAGGGCCTTGGCCTTTTGCAAGCCCTGTTTGGCCGCCGCCTTGGGGTTGGCTGCCTGGGCGGCATTGTTCAGGGAGGCGACATTGCCGAACGACAGGCCTGCATAGTTGTGGGTGGGGCCCACCAATCCGTCAAAATTCGCTTCAAAATGCTTCATTGCTTGTCCTTTTGGGGTATTTGAGGTTGTTATAGAGGCCCAATCCAGGCCTTGGACTGGCTCCAGTATACTTGAGCCCCAAGGCTTCACAAGTCGACCAGGAAGGCTGCAAAAAGTGCTTTTTCATCACAAATGCATAACTATTACTTGCTTGCCGTGAAATAATGAAATATTAGTTTTTAATTACGCAATATTATTTTGTACAATTTTTTAACCCTGCTTAAAAATTGAGTCGCCGGTACACATAAAAGAGGGATTAACTTGAAAGTCCGTGGACAACCCTCTATATATGGTGCCAATTTTCACCGTTCTGAGATCGTTTGGCGCAAATCACACTATGGGTAAATCGCTAGTTATTGTCGAATCGCCGGCCAAAGCCAAGACTATCAACAAATATCTTGGTAAAGAATTCATCGTTAAGTCGAGTGTGGGTCACATACGTGACTTGCCGACTTCCTCCTCCGCCGACGCCAACGGCAAGGCCAAAAGCGCCGCTGAAGTGCGTAAGATGTCACCTGAAGAAAAGGCCAAGTACAAGAAGGTGAAAGAGAAAAAGGCTCTGGTCGCCCGTATGGGGGTTGATCCTGAGCACGGCTGGAAAGCCAACTACCAAATTCTGCCTGGTAAGGAGAAGGTGGTAAAAGAACTACAAGCGCTGGCCGATTCTGCCGATGAAATCTATCTCGCGACGGATTTGGATAGAGAAGGGGAAGCGATTGCCTGGCACCTGCAGCAGGTAATAGGCGGCGACAATTCGCGTTATAAGCGGGTGGTGTTCAATGAGATCACCAAGAGCGCTATTCAGGATGCTTTCAGCAAACCCAGTGATCTTGACAACAACATGGTCAATGCTCAGCAGGCGCGGAGATTCCTCGACCGAGTCGTGGGCTTTATGGTTTCGCCACTGCTGTGGAAAAAGGTCGCCAGAGGCCTTTCTGCCGGGCGGGTTCAGTCGGTAGCCGTGCGTTTGGTGGTTGAGCGGGAAGCCGAGATCAAAGCCTTCGTGCCGGAAGAGTTCTGGGATCTGCATGCACAATTGGCGACTGCTACCGATGATGCCCTGACCATGCAAGTGGTCAAGCAAAACGGCAAAGCATTTGAGCCGGTTAATGAATCCCAGGCGCTGGCCGCGGTGGCCGCACTGCAATCGGCCAGTTATGAGGTAATTGGCCGCGAAGATAAGGCCACTCAAAGCAAGCCCAGCGCTCCCTTTATTACCTCGACACTGCAACAAGCTGCCAGTACCCGTCTCGGCTTTGGAGTGAAGAAGACAATGATGATGGCCCAGCGTCTCTATGAGGCGGGTCATATCACTTATATGCGTACCGACTCTACCAATCTGAGCCAGGAAGCGCTGGATAACGTCAGAACCATGATTGCCAAAGAGTTCGGCGACAAGTATCTGCCGGATGCACCGATTCGTTATGGCAGCAAAGAGGGCGCACAAGAAGCTCACGAAGCGATTCGCCCTTCAGATGTCTCTGTGCACGCTGCGTCACTGACCGACATGGAGCGTGACGCTCAGCGGCTCTATGAGCTTATCTGGCGCCAGTTTGTTGCCTGTCAGATGACTCCTGCTCAATATGATGCCACCAGACTCACGGTCAAGGCCGGTGAGTTTGAGCTGAAAGCCAGCGGTCGCACCCTGAAATTCGATGGTTGGACCCGGGTACAATCTGCCGTCAAGCGCAAGAATGAAGAAGAAGTCACTCTGCCATATCTGGCCAAGGGCGATAAACTGGATCTGAAACAACTGGATCCCAAACAGCACTTTACCAAGCCACCGGCGCGATACAGTGAAGCCTCTCTGGTTAAAGAATTGGAAAAGCGTGGCATAGGTCGCCCCTCTACGTACGCCACTATTATTTCCACCATCCAGGATCGTGGTTATGTGAAGGTGGAAAACCGCCGTTTCTACGCCGAGAAGATGGGTGAAATTGTCAGTGAACGTCTGGTGGAAAACTTCTCCAACCTGATGAACTATGACTTTACCGCCGGTATGGAGCAGACCTTGGATAACGTCGCTCAGGGGCAACTCGACTGGAAACAGGTGCTTGATGGCTTCTACAAAGATTTTACCAAGCAGTTGCAACATGCTGAGCTGCCACCGGAAGAGGGCGGTATGCGCCCCAACCAGATGGTGCTGACAGATATAGCTTGTCCTACTTGTGGTCGCCAAATGGGGATCCGAACTGGTACTACTGGTGTGTTCCTGGGATGTTCCGGCTATGAGCTGCCACCCAAAGAGCGTTGTAAGACCACGCTGAACCTGACTCCGGGTGAAGAAGCGATTAGCGAGAGTGAAGATGCCGAAACCGAGGCACTCAGAGCCAAGCATCGCTGTGGCATCTGTGGTACTGCCATGGATAGCTATCTGTTGGATGAAACTCGCAAGCTGCATGTTTGTGGTAACAATCCTGCTTGCCCTGGATATGAAGTCGAGAAGGGACAGTTCAAGCTCAAGGGCTACGAAGGCCCTGTAATAGAATGTGACCGCTGCGGCAGTAATATGGAGCTAAAGAACGGTCGTTTCGGTAAGTATTTTGGTTGCACCAACAGTGAGTGCAAAAATACCCGTAAGCTGCTTAAAAATGGTGAGGTGGCGCCGCCTAAGGAAGATCCTATTCCCTTACCTGAGCTCAAGTGCAGCAAGTCAGACGCTCATTTTGTCTTGCGTGATGGGGCTTCAGGCATCTTCCTGGCTGCCAGTACTTTCCCGAGATCCCGCGAAACCCGTGCACCATTGGTCTCTGAGCTGGTGGAGTATCGCGAGTTGCTGTGGCCCAAATATCAGTTCCTGGCCGATGCGCCGGTGAAAGATGATGAAGGTAATCCGACTCTGGTGAAGTTCAGTCGCAAGACTAAAGAGCAGTATGTGGCCAGCGAAGTTGACGGTAAGGCTACCGGCTGGGTTGCTCATTATCGTGATGGCAAGTGGTTTGCTGAAAACACCAAGAAAAAGAAAGCCAAGAGTTAAGTTTCAGGTAAAGACCTGAGTTAAGAAGGCCCTGCCGTTGCAGGGCTTTCTTGTTTCCGGAGGCCTATGTTTGGTCGTCATTGGAAACAACTGTTACCCGCTTGGATTATTCAAGATGGATTTGGCAGAGAGGTAATCGGAGAATAGAGTCTTGATTGGACAGGATTAAGCCAAAAAGCACCCTGAAGGCGCTTTTTGAACTGTGCTTGCCTGAAGCTACTTTAGGTCAAGTTGACGGCTTACCATTTCTTCTTAGGCTGGAACAACACATCGATATCATCTTCATCACTTTTGGTTTTTGGGGCACTGGGCTGAGCCATCTTTTGTGCCCCCATGATTTCATCGAGTAGTTGCTTGGCTTCATCCACTTTGCGGGCAATGAAAGGATCGTTTGGGGTTTGCGCCTTGATGGTATGCAAGGTGCCGAGGGCCTTGGTCACCATCTGCCTCGATGAGCCATATTGTTTCATATAACTGGCGGCACGGGCACGGGATAGCATACTCTCGACATTGATCCTGAGTTGCAGGCTATCGATACGGCCTTCTTCAGTGGAAAAAACAGTAGGATCGACTTTGCCCTTGTTATGCTCGGCACGCAAAATCGCCTTGAGCTTTTTCAAAGTCTGTACCAGTACCAATACCTGACGGTCGTTGTCCGGCAGACGAAAACTCTCTATCGCAGGTGTTTGTTGGGGACTGTTTTGCAGATTGGTGATCAGCGCGTCAAGGTCGGTCAGCCGTCGTTCATAGTCACTCTTTTGGTTGGCTTTACTCAGGGTAACGGCAATTCTTGCGGCATCCTGAATGCGCTTGTAGAGCACCAAAACGATTTGTGAAGAGCATGGAAACATGCCGGTATTGGAGAGAACTTCTTCAGTTTCGTCCAAAATCGCTCGTTGACGAGCCAACTCAGTACGACGTTCGGCCTCGACTCGCTCTTTTTGTTGCTGAATAACATTGATACCGATAACCAGCAAAAGAAGAGCACCTATCAGCAGCAGTACGAGAGTAAATGCCATAGCCTGTCCGTAAATTTTATCATTATGTTAATGCTACAATAAATCAATAAACTAGCCTAGTTATCTTAGCCCAGCACCAGGTATCTGTCCTGAAGATAGCTCGCATTCGCGGCTATATTCCTGTTTGATTTAGTTATTGCTTTATACTATAACCATTAATTATAGATGTCCGGTATTCCAACACTCAATTCTGCTCCTGAATGGGGCTGAAGTTCAAGGATCTAAAGATGAAACTGCAACAGCTCAGATATATTGCAGAAGTGGTTAATCATAACCTCAATGTTTCCGCGACCGCTGAGAACCTTTACACCTCTCAGCCAGGGATCAGTAAGCAGGTACGCATGCTGGAGGATGAACTGGGGATCCAGATCTTCGGGCGCAGCGGCAAACACTTGACTCATGTGACACCGGCCGGCGAGCTGGTCATTAAAATTGCCAACGATATCCTGGGTAAAGTCGAAAGTATCAAGAAGGTGGCTGAAGAATACACTAAGCCGGATCAGGGGGAACTGAACATTGCCACCACAGATACTCAAGCCCGCTACGCTTTGCCACAGATTATCCAGCATTTTATCGAACGTTACCCCAAGGTGAATCTACATATGCATCAAGGTACGCCTTCACAGATAAGCGAAGCAGCTGCCCGTGGTGATGCCGACTTTGCCATTGCCACCGAGGCGATGCATCTTTATTCCGACCTCATCATGTTGCCTTGTTATCACTGGAATCGTTCTGTGGTGGTATCCAGGGATCACCCGCTCGCCAGCCGTAGCCGGATCAGCATTGAAGAATTGGCGCGCTTCCCTCTGGTCACTTATGTGTTTGGTTTTGATAAGGCCTCGGAAATTGAGCGTGGTTTTCATGGGGCGGGGCTTGAGCCCAGGGTCGTTTTCAGTGCCACCAGTGCCGACGTGCTCAAGACGTATGTCAGATTGGGACTCGGGGTGGGCGTAATCGCCTCCATGGCGATCGACCCTGTAATCGATAAGGATCTGGTCGCCATAGACGCCAGCCATCTGTTTGCCCACAGCACCACCAAGATAGGCTTTAGAAAGGGCAGTTTCCTGCGTAGCTACATGTATGATTTTATTGAGCGGTTTGCGCCGCATCTGACCCGGGATGTAGTGGAGAAGGCAGTGGCCCTGCGTGATGCACAGCTGATAGAACAGATGTTTGCTGATGTCGAATTGCCGCTGCGCTGAAACCGCTGCATGAAAGCCTTGTCTTCGGTCTGAGCCGGTTTTATAGACTGACGACAAGTATCAGTTCCGTGCTTTCAGCTTCAACCCTGTAATAGGGAGATTTTTCTTCTCTTTATGCAAAGTCCTTGCTCATTGCTGCGCTATGGTTCGGTTATCCCGGCTGTGCCATGGCGTAAGTGGACGGTGTTTGTCAATAATTAGCATAGCAGCCACCAGTCTAATCCCCTTAGGGGCTAGACTCGTTGTGTATATCTCTGGTTTCACCACTGTGTTAAGTTAGCGTACAGCGTAAGCAGTTGGGGGAAAAAATGAAGATAGTGGTTGTTGGAACAGGTTATGTTGGCCTGTCAAACGCAGTTTTGCTGGCACAACATAATCAGGTGTGGGCGTTGGACATCTCATCAGAAAGAGTGGCAATGGTCAATGCCGGTCGCTCGCCCATAGCCGATGAGCTTATTGAGCAATACTTGGTGAGCAATAAGTTGCAGTTAACTGCCACAACGGACAAAGAGGTCTATCGGGGCGCAGATTATGTGATTATTGCTACGCCAACGGATTACGATCCCAAGACCAATTACTTTGACACCAGCACAGTAGAAGCCGTGGCAGAAGATGTGATAGCGGTTAATTCTGCCGCTTGTATCATCATTAAATCTACTGTGCCTGTTGGTTTTACCAGAGCATTGCGAAACAGGCATGGTACGGCCAATATCATATTCTCACCTGAGTTCTTGCGAGAAGGTAAGGCTTTGTACGATAACCTTTATCCTTCTCGAATTATTGTTGGTGAACGCTCAGAGAGAGCCGAACGATTTGCTCAATTGCTTGTTGACGCAGCGTTAAAGCCAGATATTCCCGTGCTCTTTACCGGTAGTACGGAGGCTGAAGCTATTAAGCTCTTTGCCAATACATATTTAGCTATGCGAGTCGCATATTTCAATGAACTTGACTCTTATGCGGAAACCAATGGCCTGGATCCAAAGCAGATAATAGAGGGGGTGTGTTTGGATCCCCGTATTGGCGGTCATTATAACAATCCTTCATTTGGTTACGGTGGCTACTGTTTGCCTAAAGATACCAAACAACTACTGGCTAACTACAACCAGGTTCCCAACAACCTGATAGCGGCAATCGTTGATGCCAACCGAACCCGTAAGGACTTTATTGCAGATTCCGTCATTGCCAAAAGACCCAAAGTAGTTGGCGTATACCGACTGATCATGAAGTCCGGATCTGATAATTTCCGCGCTTCGGCGGTGCAAGGTGTGATGAAACGAATTAAGGCCAAAGGGATTGAAGTGGTGGTGTATGAACCTGTGCTGGAAAGTGATGAGTTTTTCCGCTCTAGAGTGATACGCGATGTTACTGAATTTAAAAAAGTTTCAGATGTCATTATTTCGAACCGTATGGTTGATGAACTAAAAGATGTTGCGGATAAAGTTTATACCCGGGATCTCTTTGGTAACGATTGAAAGCGGCTTCCCATGCTGAAAGTTAAATGAGAACAGTGGTATGAAATATTTGGTTACCGGCGCAGCCGGTTTTATCGGGGCCCGCGTCTGCGAACGTTTGTGTGAAGCGGGGTTTGAAGTTGTTGGTATCGATAACCTCAATGATTACTACGATATCGGTTTAAAGCAGGCCAGATTGCAAAAACTGGCTGACTTTAACCATTTCCATTTTCAAAAGCTTGATTTGGCTGACAGGGAGGCTATGGCTGAACTCTTTGCCAAAGGTGGTTTTAAGCGGGTCATCCATTTGGGGGCTCAGGCTGGGGTTCGCTATTCAATTGAAAACCCCTATGCTTATGCGGACAGTAATCTTATCGGTACGCTTACTGTGTTGGAGGGCTGCCGTCATCATGGCATTGAACATCTGGTATATGCCTCTTCCAGCTCGGTTTATGGCCTCAACAAGAAGATGCCATTCGCGACGAATGATTCGGTCGACCATCCGGTGTCTTTTTATGCGGCGACTAAGAAAGCCAATGAGATGATGGCACATAGCTATGCGCATCTTTATGGCTTGCCCACAACTGGACTGAGGTTTTTTACTGTCTATGGCCCTTGGGGACGCCCGGATATGGCACCTATGCTGTTCGCCGATGCCATTACTTCTGGCAGGCCCATCAAGGTGTTCAATCAGGGGAATATGAGCCGTGATTTTACTTTTATCGATGATATCGTCGAAGGCATCATCAGAGTGGCAGATAAAGTGCCAATACGGCAGAGCGAATGGACGGTAGAACAGGGCTCCCCGGCAACCAGCAGTGCGCCATATCGTGTTTATAACATAGGTAATGGCAGCCCGGTTCGTTTATTGGATTTTATCAGTGAGCTTGAAGCAGCGCTCGGGCAAAAAGCTGAAAAAATTATGCTGCCTATGCAAGATGGTGATGTCCAGGCCACTTGGGCTGATACCGAAGATCTATATAGTGCCGTGGCTTATAAGCCTAGAGTTGGGATCCGTGAAGGGGTCAAAGCCTTTGCCGATTGGTATAAAGCCTTTTATTGATAAAAGAGCCATAGCGCGCTTCAGAACTGAAACGCGCTATGGCTTTATCTCATCATTTTGCAGTATTCATGCGCCGTATTTAGTTCTCTTTATTTAACCTGTAGTTATCAGCCAGGCTGCCGGTGATGCGGTTGCCTTCTCTGTCCAGCATAAACAGCTGATTTTCCCCTACCAGATATTTACTGCCATCCTCCAGGGTGATTTTGCTGCCGCTGGCATCCCAGGTGAACTTGCCGGTTTCGCTGAATATGCTCTCGTCCTTACCTTGATACACTTGCTGCAGGCGATAGCTGTTATCTTCTTTGAGCGTCAGCGTAGTTTCTATTCCTGAGCAATCTGCACAGGGCAGCAGTCCTTTATAGCTTCCGTCCCAGTCCAGCGAGTTTTGACTGGTATCACCCATTGGTATTTGGGCTGTTTGTTCAGCCGGGGCCGTAGCGGTTTCTGCTGGGCCGTTTGTCCCTGGAGATTGGCTTTCCTGATCTTGGCAAGCAGCCAGACCCAGCGCCATACCACTTGTCATCAACAGCGCAAAAATAGTGGATTTGTTCATGGTTTATTCCCTTAAGTTACCTAAGTTGGCCTTCAGGCTAGCACAGCTGTTTTACCGGGTGTAAGGCTTTTGTCACACCATCTTGGTTATGGTTCAGAGCCTATTCAGTCACGTAACCGGCTTGTTTAAGCAATGCAATCGAAAGGCTATCGTCTTACCGCTTTGACTCCTGCTACAATCCTCATCAATTAATGTTTTTTGTGTACCTTAATGAAAGTTCAATCTCTCCCTTTATCCGGTCTGATATTGTTTACGCCCGAGATTTTTAGTGATGCTCGGGGCTATTTTATGGAGTGCTTTCGAGCCTCTGTCTTTGAAAAAGCCTTGATGGATTCCGGCCAAGATCCAGTCACTCTGGTGCAGGAGAATCACAGCTGTTCTGGCACGGGCGTGCTCAGGGGGCTTCATTTTCAGCGCCAATATCCCCAGGGTAAGTTGATTCGGGTTATCAGCGGTGAGATATACGATATCGCCGTCGATATTCGTCCCCAGTCTCCCACCTTTGGTAAATGGCACGGTTTGCTTTTATCGGCACAAAATCGCTGCCAGTTATGGATCCCACCGGGGTTTGCCCATGGTTTTTATGTGACCAAGGGCCCAGCTGAGGTGCTGTACAAGTGCAGTGATTATTACCAACCTGGCGATGAAGGCGCCATTGTCTGGAACGATGCCGAGTTAGCGATTGACTGGCCGCTGAATATCGCACTGGGTGAGCCATTACTCTCAGCCAAAGATAGACAGGCCAAGCCCTTTAGCGCTCAACACTGGGCTTGAAAACGAACATTTGATAGCAACCACTGACTTCCAATCTTTGGCTTAGAAAATGGTTGGACAACTACAGAATGCCGCCCCCTAAATTAGTATTCGCTTCTTTTTAGATTACAATAATCTGATTTAATCGTTAGTCGCGAATAGGTTTCCTCACTACCTTGGAATAAGCAGCGACAGGCCGTATCCGTCGCTGCTTAACTGTGCCCGTTTGTTAAGGCGCGCTAACCAAAGGCGCCGGCATTCGCGGCACTTGAATCGGGGGAGTGGCTTATCCCACCCCCTTCACCAAGGAAGAGGACTTCCAACATGAAATCAAGTATCCCATCTTTGACCGCGGTGGCGCTGTCTGTTGCCATGGTATTTGGCGCAGCCAGTACCCAAGCGGCGCAGTCGCCATCGGCCGCTCAGCCTCAGGCCGCAACAACCAACGCCTACTGGTGGCCGCAGCAACTGGATCTATCGCCACTGCGTCAGCACGGCGCTGAATCCAATCCCTACGGCACCGATTACGACTATGCCAAGGCTTTTGGCTCTTTGGATTTGGACGCCGTTAAAGCCGACATCAAAACCACGTTGACCACTTCCCAGGACTGGTGGCCTGCCGACTATGGTCACTATGGCCCTTTCTTTATCCGTATGGCCTGGCACAGTGCCGGTGTTTATCGCATCTTTGACGGTCGCGGCGGTGCCAGTGGTGGTCAGCAACGTTTTGAGCCTCTCAACAGTTGGCCCGATAACGTCAGTCTCGACAAGGCTCGCCGCTTACTTTGGCCAATTAAGCAAAAGTATGGCAGCCAGATCTCCTGGGCCGATCTCATGGTACTGGCCGGTAACGTATCCCTGGAGTCCATGGGCTTTAAGACCTTCGGTTTTGCCGGTGGCCGCACTGATGACTGGGAAGCCGAGAAGGTTAATTGGGGCGCCGAGAAACAGTGGCTCGACAATAAACGCCACAATGAAAAAGGTGAGTTGGCAAAACCTTTGGGAGCCACCCAGATGGGACTCATCTATGTGAACCCTGAGGGGCCCAATGGCGTGCCCGATCCCTTGGCATCTGCCCAGGAAATACGCGATACCTTTGGCCGTATGGCCATGAATGATGAAGAAACCGTGGCGCTGATCGCCGGTGGTCACACCTTCGGTAAGGCTCATGGCGCCCATGACCCAGCCAAGTGTGTCGGCGCAGAACCCGCTGCCGCCGGAATAGAGGAGCAGGGCCTTGGCTGGAAAAACCGCTGCGGTAAAGGTCACTCGGAAGATACGGTTTCCAGCGGCCTGGAAGGCGCCTGGTCTTCCAATCCCACCAAGTGGACCATGGAATACTTAACCTGGCTCTATACTTTCGATTGGGTACAAACCAAGAGTCCGGCCGGCCACATTCAATGGATCCCTGCCGATGGCAAGGCCGCCAATTTGGTGCCAGATGCCCATATTCCCGACAAGCGTCATGCTCCTATCATGTTCACCAGTGATATCGCGCTGAAGGAAGACCCTATTTACCGCGAGATCACGACCCGTTTCCTCAATAATCCGGCCGAGTTTGAGCTGGCCTTCGCCAAGGCTTGGTTCAAGTTGACCCATAGAGATATGGGGCCGAAGAGCCGCTACCTGGGTAAAGATGCGCCTTATGAAGATCTGATCTGGCAAGACCCTATCCCAGCCGTCGATCATCAACTGATCGACGCGGCCGATACCAAACAACTGAAAGCGGCTATTTTGGATTCAGGCCTCAGCGTGCCTGAACTGGTGAAAACCGCCTGGGCCGCGGCGTCATCTTTTCGTGGCACAGATATGCGTGGCGGCGCCAATGGTGCCAGAATCGCCCTGAAGCCCCAGCGCGATTGGGCGGCTAATGATCCCAAGGCATTAGCGAAAGTCATTGGTAAACTTGAGAAAATCCAAAAGAATTTCAACAAGAAAGCCAAGGGCGGTAAAAAGGTGTCGCTGGCTGATCTCATTGTCTTGGGCGGCAGTGCAGCCATAGAAAAAGCTGCGGCCGATGCCGGGTTTAAAGTCAATCTTGCCTTTCATCCCGGGCGGATGGACGCGACTCAGGCCCAAACAGATGTAAATTCCTTTGCCGTGCTTGAGCCCAAGGCCGATGGCTTCAGAAACTATTTCAGTGATCAAAGCCCGGCATCACCGGCCGAAGCTCTGATTGAAAAGGCGAACTTCCTTAACCTGACGGTTCCTGAAATGACGGTATTGGTTGGCGGTCTCAGAGTGCTGGATACCAATAGTGGCGGTAGTAAGCATGGGGTGTTCACCCAAAGCCCCGGCAAGCTCAGTAACGATTTCTTCGTTAACCTGCTGGATATGTCTACTCGTTGGGAAAAGGGCGAGGAGCCAGGTCTCTATCAGGGGCTTGATCGTCAGTCCGGCAAACTCAAATGGACGGCTACGCCTGTCGACTTGGTGTTTGGTTCCCATTCAGAACTCAGAGCCGTTGCTGAAGTGTATGCCGCAGACGATGGCAAGACCCGCTTCGTTGAGGACTTTGCCAAAGCCTGGACCAAGGTGATGGAGCTGGATAGGTTCGATTTGCAGTAATCGCTGACGGCTGATGTAAACAAGTCATAGGGGGATAACCATCCCATGAAATCGGCGCAGGCTTTGGCTTTGCGCCGTTTTTTGCTGGATTTTTCCAAATGCCATTTCCATTGGGTTTGAGGATGAGGTATTTGGCCGAATATCCAACTTAAGCTGCCGGCTCGTTGCATACGCAGTTAATTTTTTGGAACCTGACTCTATTGATTCGCTTATCAACGGGCGTGCTATAGAGTCAGATAAAGTTTAGCTCATGGCCAAACAACCAAATTGGCTGATTGGATTGATAAAAAGGGTATAATCCGTGTGGATAAAGCTATTCGCCACTATTGAGGTGGATTGGGGGATTGCCTACAATATCGCGAGTTTTATTTACCCAAGATGAAGATTATGACCGATACCAAAGTACCACCTGCTCTGCCGGATCGCCTTTCTATCAACCCACGCAGCCCACACCATGTGGCTGAAGTGTTTGAGTTCGATGTGGGCATTCGCATCAATGGCAAAGAGCGCAATGACGTGGAAGAGTACTGTATTAGCGAAGGCTGGATTAAAGTCGCTTCTCACAAAGCGCTCGACCGCCGTGGCCAGCCCTTGTTGATGACCATCAAAGGCACAGTAGAAGCCTTTTATAAGTAAGCTTTTTTAACTGTAAATATTTAATAAAGGGCCATCTGCAAAGATGGCCTTTTTATCAGTGAGTACCTTGCTCTGAAATAGTCTTCCATCTTGGTTGCTTGGATAAAACCGGAAGCAGCTTGCTTCCAATTAATCATTTTCTCTGACTTAATCATCTCCCCAAAGACTCAGTTGAGAAATTCGCTCAATTAATATCGTAAAGTATCCATTGTTTGGGCGGAAATGCGTAAAAATCTAATAAAATTCAGATATTTGTTTAATACTGTTCCGGCTGCGGTGCAGAGCTCTCGACAAGGTTTGCATGGTTCAGAAAACGCCCCGGATTGAAACCAGCTTAGGCTTTTGTCGTTTGCGATGCCTAAAAAAGCCAGGGAATACCCTGGCTTGAGCAAGAAAAAAGCTTAACTGATTTTTTGAGCTACTTAATCTCTTTGGGTTTGTATGGACCATTAGGTAAGTAGGTCGATTGATCGCTATAGAAAACCTGGTAGTTAGCCATCCGGGTCAGAGGCATATAATCGGGAGCCGCGCGGTTAATTGTTGCTGTGATGACAGCCCCTATGAGATCGGCCAACGGGTTACCGGTAGAACTATTTTGGGGCGTATATTGCATTTTTTTTGAGGTTTGCCAAATCGTATCCCCGGTTTTGTTTTTGAATGCGTATGTAAACTCTACTTCTGTCGTACTTGAAATAAGCATATATGTGGTATCCCACCGCTCTATCGTGACATACAGAACCACATCTGCACCAAACATTTGTACCAAAGAGGTCACGGGTAGCTGATGTATCTCTTGAGGCTCGTAAAGACCTTCATATTCAAGAATTGTCTTCACTGTATTCGATGGATAGACATAGTAACCTTTCTCTGCAAGCATTACAGGTAAAGAGCTATACACCGCAAGCGGCGCATCGACATCAACGCTGTGGTTTATGACTGGGAGTATCAGAATTGAGCTTGGATTGTGTTCTTCAAAACCAGTTTGACGTGGAGCTGTCGTTGTTTGACATGCGGAAAGTAAGGCAACTAACGCAACTGAAAAAGTTAATTTGATAAATCTCATTGCTTATTACCGTTTTGACGTTGAAGGTTTTGCACTAGAGTCTTCATTAAGGCAGCGCTTTCCGGCCATGTGTTCGCTTCTTTTTCATAAAAGGATATTGCTCCGGTTATATCGCCTGATTTTAGCTTGAAAGTTCCGACTTCAGCATATAACCCAGGTGCTGGTCGTTGTTTATTATCTTCAATTTGTTTCAGGTGATCTTCAAGTGCTATAGGGAACTCCTTAGCTGCGACGGGATCGTGATAGTATTCGTACAGGCCTTCATCATAAACTCCCCAGTTATATAAAGTTGTCGATTTACAGCCAGCTAAGCCAAGCACTACCAATACACATAGGCCAAGTTTGAGACGGTTCATTTGATCAAGACCTCTTTTATCACGCCATCGGATACATAGATTTTCTGCGATGAAATAACAGTATCACCATTCAGGATTTTAATAATGTGAGTACCAGGAAGAATACGCAAAGCTTGAGTACCATTAGTGAATGGCGCGACAGGGCCATTGTCGAGTCCGTCAACGATTACACGCATTCCTTCTACATCAGAAGTATCGCTTACTTTAAATACAATTTGAGGACGATTGTCTACAGTTGAACTGCTAGTGGTTGGCATTTGTACACAACCTACATTGAGGGATAAAACACTCAGTATCAGGGCTAATTTTAATTTCATTATTTCGCCTCCACCACATTAAGTTCTGTGTATTTAAGACCATCAATTGAACCGCTGGAAATACTGGTTATTGCGCCTTCGTTTGTTTCATTGTCGCCAAAAAGCTGTATTACTGAAACAGTAGCGACTTTCTTTCCTGGTAATGTAATATCGAAACCAGTTTGTTTTGACTTTATGACTTTTCCCTGAGTTTCGATATTAAAACTCATTCCTTGCTTTATTCCTTGTGACTTACCGCCACTGATGTAAATCATCCCATCTTCAACAGCTAGAATATCGGTTTGCCAAGGACGGGTTTGCATTTCGGCGGTCAATTTGCTGATAGCATCGGATATCGCGTTAGATATCGCAGCATCATTGAGTGTTCCATCGTAGGCAGCTTTAGAACCAAAGCCTGCAACCGAAGCGGCCTCAGAACTACTTTCCCCAGCTCCTGATAGAGAGTGGTAAACCAGTCCAGTTTTGCTGTCGACTAAGCGTAAGTCAACTTTAGCAAAGGCGACTTGTTTTTTAGTGGAAGAAAGGAATCCACTTTTCCCTTCTGTTTTACGGCCAAATTCAGTGAGAGAGCCGATTATTAAAGTATCAACACCTACTAGATTTAGCTTTTGTCCAGTGAGCTTTGCCTCATCTTTAAGGCGCTCAATATCTGGACGCTCAAACACGAGATATTGGCCTGACTCTGTCAGAGCTTTTGATAACATGTCGGTTACTTGCTTCCCAAGTACATCGCCTTTGTCATCTCGCAAAAGACTTTTGCCGTAGATGGTTTCATTAGTAATTCGGCCAAGAGCTAATTTACGTTTTAGGATAGGATTAGTAACCGATGCCTCCATGGCTGCTTTTTGTGCTTCAATTTGAGCTTGTTGAGAGTGAGGGCTTTCCTGGGACTCAACTTGTGGAGATTGGGTTGCGCATCCACCTAGAGCTAAAGCGAGTGTACCGGCAGTAAATAAACTGCGTTTCATTTTTGGGTTCCTTAATCTATTGGTTACATGTTGCAACGTAAGTTTATTTAATGTGAATATTTTTTTGTGGGCTAATGTTCACATTTTATATTGATACTTTGGCCCTGCACCTTCCCAAGGTTTGGGAGCATTAATAGAGTGCTTAACCTATAACTTTAAGAAACAGTGTGAGACCAAGTACCCTAAGGTGTTAAAAAAATGACTCTTTTATTTTTCTTATCTTACAAAAGATGATATTTGAAGATATCCCGTTGCTCGATTGAAAATCAAGTGTAAATAAGTGTATTGGGTTGTGCGTGACATAAAAAAGCCAGGGAATACCCTGGCTCGAGGATTAAAGAGGGAGGGGCGAATAAGTCCTCCCTTAGCTGGCGTCCTTCATGGCACGGGTAAAGTCGGCCAGAGTGCTCAGTAGCATATCGGGTGCGTCTTGGTGTTGCTCAATGATCCTGACCACGGCAGAGCCCGAGATGGCACCGGCGGCGCCGGCGGCAATTGCGGCGCTGACCTGAGCCGGCTCGGCGATACCGAACCCCAACAGTGGAGGCGGCGCATCGAAGGCTTTAAGCTTGGCCAGTACCTCATCCACCGGCATACCGGCCTTATTGTCGGCGCCAGTTACCCCGGCGCGGGACAGCAGATAGGTGTAGCCTTCAGCGGCTTCACTCACCGCCTTGAGGGTATCATCATCGGCATTGGGTGGCGCAATAAAGATAGGCGCTATGGCATGGGCCTTGGCGGCTTCTATAAAAGGTGCGGCTTCCTCAACCGGCACGTCGGCTATCAGCACTGAATCCACCCCGGCCTCGGCGGCGTGGCGATAGAAGTTGTCGATGCCGTTGGCGTATACCAGATTGGCGTACAACAACAGGCCGATGGGCAACTCGGGATGACGGCTGCGTACCTCGGCGATAAGCTCGAAGCACTTGGCTGGCGTGGTACCTGCCGCCAGCGCCCGTAAGTTGGCGCCCTGGATCACCGGGCCATCGGCCAACGGATCGGAAAAAGGGAAGCCCAGCTCAAGGGCGTCGGCACCATGGGCAATCAGGGTGTCGATAATCTGCAGCGACAGCTCAGGGCCGGGATCGCCCAGTGTCACAAAGGGAACAAAGGCGCCGCGGCCTTCGGCCTGCAGCCGGGCAAAAGTGGTTTGATAACGTGTACTCATGCCTGTGACTCCTGTGATTTATCTGACTGCACAGATGCAGCCTGGCGCTCTGCCAGAATATCGGAAACGGTAAATATGTCTTTATCGCCGCGGCCGGAGAGGTTAACCACGAGTATGGTTTCTTCGCGGCACTCTTTGGCCAGCCTGATGGCATAGGCCAGCGCGTGGGCTGACTCCAGCGCCGGAATAATCCCTTCGCAGCGGGCCAGTAACTGGAAGGCCTCCAGCGCTTCTGCATCGGTGGCCGACTCATAGGTGGCGCGTCCGGTGGCGTTGAGGTGGGCGTGTTGCGGGCCGACAGAGGGGAAATCCAACCCTGCAGAGATGGAGTAAGATTCTTCTATCTGGCCGTTGCTGTCCTGCATCAAGGGCGCCTTCATGCCAAAAAAGATGCCTGTCTTGCCGTGCCGCAGCGGCGCGCCGTGCATCGGCGTATCTATGCCTTTTCCGGCCGGCTCGACCCCTATGAGGCGCACCGAGGCTTCATCTATGAAGTCGGCAAACATACCTATGGCGTTGGAGCCGCCGCCAACACAGGCAATGACGGCGTCCGGCAGTCGGCCTTCACGCTCAAGGATCTGCGCCTTGGTTTCGGCGCCTATCATGCGCTGGAACTCCCTGACTATGGTGGGGAAAGGGTGAGGCCCGGCGGCGGTACCCAGCAGGTAGTGCGCCTTGTCATAGCTGCCGGACCAGTCGCGCATCGCCTCGTTGCAGGCATCTTTGAGAGTGGCCGAGCCTGAGGTGACAGCAATGACCTCGGCGCCCATCAAACGCATGCGGAACACATTGGGGCTTTGGCGCTCCACATCTTTGGCGCCCATGTAAATTTTACACTTAAGGCCCAGCAGGGCGCAGGCCAGGGCGGTGGCCACCCCGTGTTGACCGGCGCCGGTTTCGGCGATGATCTCTTTTTTACCCATACGCTTGGCCAGCAGCGCCTGCCCCAGCACCTGGTTGGTCTTGTGGGCGCCACCGTGCAGCAGATCTTCCCGCTTGAGGTAGATTTTTACCTTGTCATTGGGCGACAGGTTACGGGTCAGGGTCAAGGCAGTGGGGCGCCCGGCATAGTTTTTCAAAAGTTCGGTGAACTCGGCCTGAAAGGCGGGATCATTCTGGGCCTCGACAAAGGCACTTTCCAACTGCTTCAGTGCCGGCATCAAAATCTGCGGCACATACATGCCGCCGTATTCCCCGAAATAAGGGTTGAGTTTTAACTCGCTCATACTGCTTTCCTTAGGATACTTGTTGCGCCTGTCTGACAGGCGAATACTGTTGTTCTTGTCAGGCTTTGAGCTGCTTAAACACCGCCTGCAGTGCTGCTCTGTCTTTGATGCCGGGGGCGCTTTCCACCCCTGAGTTAAAGTCCAGCCCGAAAAAGCCTTGGGTGGCAGCCAAGGCGGCGTTGTCCGGACTCAGGCCACCGGCAAGCATGGCGCGTTCACGCTGGGCAAGCCCTTGCTGCCAATCGAAATGTTTGCCGGTACCACCAAAGCTGTCGCCGCTTTTACTGTCATAGAGATAGCGGTCGGCGCCTTCCGGCAAGGTTGGCAGCTCGCCGCCGTCGACATTGACCGGAACAGCCTTCCAGATCTCGGCCTGGTGCCCGTTTTGCTCAAGCAGCTGCTTGAGCTTGGCAATATCTTCGCTTGATTCACTGCCATGAAGCTGCAGCGCGCTCAGTTTCAGTTCATTGGCCAGCTCGGCCATCTGCGCCGGTGATTCATTGACAAAAACCCCCACCATTGCCAGTTTACGCGGCTGCTCGGCGTTGTAACGGCACAGCTCGGCGGCGTGGGCGCGGCTGACACAACGGGGGGACTTGGCGGCGAAGATGAGGCCGCCATAGACGGCGCCGGATTTTGCCGCATCCAGCAGATCCTGCTCTCGGGTCAGGCCACACACCTTGTTGTTGCCATAGATAAGGCGGCGACAGGCCAGATCCAAATCGGCCTCGGCCATCAGCGAGCTGCCCACCAAAAAGCCGTCGACCAGCGGGCTGAGGCGGCGCACATCCTCACGGCTGTAGATCCCGGATTCGCTGATGATCAGTGTCCCCTCGGGGATCTTGGGAGCTAAGTATTCTGTCATCGCCAGATCTGTACTCAGATCCCTGAGGTTGCGGTTATTAATGCCAATAATCGGCGCGCCCAGAGCCAGCGCCCGCTTGAGTTCTTCCTCGTTGGAGACCTCGGTGAGGGTGTCTAGGGCATATTGCTCGGCTTCGCTCGCCAGCAATCGATACTGCTCATCGCTGAGTACCGACAGCATCAGCAAGATGGCATCGGCGCCCTGATGGGCCGCCAACTTAACCTGATAAGGCGAAACAAAAAAGTCTTTGCACAATACCGGCTGTTTGATTCTGGCCCGCACCTTGGGCAGATAGCGAAAGTCACCCTGAAAGAAGGCCTCGTCTGTCAGTACCGACACCGCGGAGGCGTAGCGGCTGTAAACATCGGCAATGGCAACCGGATCGAAGTCTTTGCGGATAAGCCCTTTGGAGGGGCTGGCCTTCTTGCATTCCAGAATAAAGCCGGCGCCTTTTGCACTGAGTGCCTGATACAGGCTGCGATCCGACGTCTTGGGCGTCAGGCTCTCTTCGGGAAAACGCAGCTTGAGGGCTTCAATATGCTGCTGCTTGGTGGCGACGATACGCTCAAGCACGTTACTCATGATATAGCTCCTGCCTTGCTGGGTTGTGGTGAGTTGGCGTCATTGTTTTCAGTCTGGGTTTGGTGGGCCTTGTCCGCCAGGGCGTTGAGTTTGGCGCAGGCGCGGCCATCATCCAGGGTGGCCAGTGCCAGTTGGGTGGCCTGTTTAAGATTGTCAGCCTTGCCGGCGAGATAGAGCACGCAGGCGGCATTGATAGCCACGGCATGACGCTGGGCGGCGCTGCCTTTACCGGCGAACAGTGCTTGGGTAATAAGGGCGTTTTCTGCCGGGGTGCCGCCTTCCAGCTCGGCCAGCGTCGCCTGCGGCACGCCAAAGTCTGCTGGGGTGAGGCGATATTCCACTATCTTTTCACCCTTGAGTTCGGCCACCTGGGTTTCGCCGTGCAGCGCCACTTCATCCAAGCCGCTGCCGTGAACGACCATGGCGCCTTTGACGCCAAGGGCCCGCAACACCTCGGCGATGGGGCGAACCAAGCTCGGGCTGTAGACCCCGAGCAACATGTAGTCGGGGCGAGCCGGATTAATCAGCGGGCCGAGTACATTGAATAGGGTGCGGGTCTTGAGCGCCTGGCGCACAGGCACAGCGTGCCGCACTCCACCGTGATAATGGGGCGCAAACAGAAAACACAGGCCGTTGACTGCAAGGTGTTTGGCGGCGCACTCGGGCGACATGGTCAAGTCTATGCCGAACTGTGCCAGCAGATCGGAAGAGCCCGACTTGCTGGACACCCCGCGGTTGCCGTGTTTGGCAACATTGACTCCGGCTGCAGCGGCAACAAAGGCGGCCGTGGTAGAGATATTGATGGTGTTGTGGCCGTCACCGCCGGTGCCGACAATATCCACTACCCTTTGGCATTGGTGCGGAAACGGCTTGGCGGCGGCCAGCAGGGCATCGGCGGCGCCGCTGATCTCGTCTATGGTTTCGCCCTTGAGCTTGAGCGCGATCAGCATGGCTGCCATCTGGCTTTCACTGAGCTTGCCGTCGATAAGCTCGGCAAACAGGCTGGCGGCCTGGCTACGGCTCAAAGACTCGCCCAGGTACAGGCTGTCAAACAGAGGTTGCAGTTCAGTCATGGCAGGTTTCCTCGCGGCTCATGGTCAGGTATTGCAGTGTTTGCACCAGCAAGGTGCTGCCAAGGGTGGTGAGAATCGATTCGGGGTGGAACTGGAAGCCGACGGCGGCATCACAGCGATGGCTGATGGCCATAGGCATGCCTTCTGTGGTGGCAATCACCTCCAGGCAGTCGGGCACCTTGGTTGCCACCAGCGAATGATAGCGGGCCACAGGCAAGGGAGATGGAAGGTTGGCAAACAGGCCATCGCAGTTGTGCTCTACCGGGCTGGCCTTACCGTGTACCACTTGGGGGGCACGTTCAACCTTGCCGCCGTAATGTTCAACCAGGGCCTGGTGACCAAGGCAGATACCAAGAATCGGCAGTTTGCCGGCCAGCAGCGCAATAAGCTCCATCATGCAACCGGCTTCTCTGGGGGCGCCCGGGCCGGGAGACAAAATAAGTGCCGCCTGACCCGGCTCCGCCAGCATCCGCTCGGCGAGCAACTGGGCACTGACATTATTGCGGTACACCAGCACTTCAAAGCCCAGGCTGCGGAACTGATCCACCAGGTTGTAAGTGAAGGAGTCGAAGTTATCCAATAGATAGAGTTTCACAGGCCACCTCCCATCTTGATTGCACTGATCACTGCCTGCGCCTTTTGCGCGGTTTCGTCGGCCTCGGCCTGGGGATCTGAATCATAGACCACTCCGGCCCCGGCCTGGATGTGCGCCATGCCTTCGCTGACGAAGGCGGAGCGGATCACTATGCAGGTGTCCATATCACCGAGGGCGTTGAGATAACCTACGGCGCCGCCATAGCTGCCGCGGTGCTGCTGCTCGGTTTCACGAATGAGTTGGGCGGCGCGCACCTTGGGGGCACCCACCAGGGTGCCCATGTTCATGCAGGCCTGATAGGCGTGCAGGGCGTCGAGATCTTCCCTAAGCTGCCCGGTTACTCGGCTGACCAGATGCATCACATGGGAGTATCTGTCTACCTTCAGCAGCTCGGCCACTTTACGACTGCCACTCTGGCTGATGCGGGCGATATCGTTGCGGGCCAAGTCCACCAACATGATGTGCTCCGACAACTCTTTCTTGTCCAGTCTCAGCTCCAGCTCTATACGGCTGTCGAGATCGAAATCTATCTCGCCATCTGGGGTCTTGCCGCGTTTGCGGGTACCGGCGATGGGGTAAACCTCAACCTGATTGCCCTCGGCTTCATACTTGAGGGCGCTTTCCGGAGAGGCGCCAAACAGGGTGAAGTCGGCGCTGCGCAGATAAAACATATAGGGGCTGGGGTTGGTCAGTCTCAGTGCCCGATAGGCGCCCAGAGTATTGGGGCAGGGCAGGCTGAAACTGCGTGATGGCACAACCTGAAAGATATCACCGGCGCAGATATGCTCCTTGAGGCGGCTCACCTGGCGGCAAAAATCGGCGTCGCTGATATTGACGCTGGCCTCGGCATGTACGCCGCTTAAAGGGGCGACATCTTCCAGCAGCTGGCAGTTGGTTTCTATGGCATCCAGTCTGGCACCAAGCTCGGCCTGCACCTCGTTGTTGCCATTAAACTCCATCACCACGGCTTCGGCGCAGCCCTTTTGGTGATCTACCGTTATCAGGGTTTCAGCCAGATAAAACAGATAGTCTGGGCAGTGGTTGGCGCCCTGGCTTACGCTTGGCAGCGGCTCTGTGCTGGCGATAAGGTCGTACCCTAAAACGCCGCCCAGAAATCCGGTTTCAAACTGGCTCTCCTCCTCATCAACCAGACCCTGCTGCAGTAATCTCAGGCCATCGAGCGGCGAGCCTGCCTTGAGTCTGGCATCTTCATCCAGTTCGGCAGTGACCGGGCGCAGCACGACCTTGAGGCTCTGCTGCTCCAGGCTGACCTCACCGCGCGAGTTAAAGAAGTCGTGAATCGCGGGCAGCAGTCCGGCGCCGTTGTCTGTCAAAGCCTCGAAGTTCAAGGTCGACCCGTCACAGCGAATGGCCAGCGCCGCGTGGCTGAGGATAATGCTTTTCAAGTGATCCTTGCTGTCGATTTCGGCCGACTCCAGCAACATGCTGTGAGGCTTGTCCCGCGTCAGTTGCTGATACAGTTTCAGGGGATCGTCGTAATAGGGCAGTGACCGCGTCTGGCGGTGTACTCTGGCGATTGGCTCGATTCTGTTCATCTGTCCTTCCTGTTGTTCCGCTGTTTAGCCTGGCTGCGGGGTTTTCCTGACCGTTAAGCACAAAAAAGCCCGCAATCTCTTGCGGGCTCTTTGTTGAATTTGGCTGCGTTATTTTCAATCGTGCACAGCGCTTCACACTACCCGCGTTAAGGGAAGTGCCACCACCAGATGATGTTGAGTGAAGCGTTGAAGTGTGTCATTGAAAATTTGTCCTCTCGACGTTTGACCTATAGAGAAACCCAGCTGCCCGCCAATGTCAATTGAATATTTTTAATTTATGCAAATTTATGCCAATTTGCCGTAGCCCAGCGGAGATAAATCGCATTTTACCAACAAAACCAAGTAGAATAGCGTTATGATAACTGAAAATACTTTGGCCGATCTTCACAGCCATACCACAGCCTCAGATGGCCAACTGACACCGTCTTTGCTGCTCGAACGCGCCCTGGAAAAGGGGGTTGAGCTGCTGGCGATTACCGATCATGACACAGTCGCCGGGCTGGATGAGGCCCATGCCTTCAATGCCGGGCAGAGCGCACCTTTGACCCTGGTGGACGGGGTTGAGATCTCTACCCGTTGGCACGCCTATGATATTCATATCGTGGCGCTGGATATCGACCGCCACGACGAAAACCTGCTTGCCTTTCTCGAGCGTCAACGTGAGCTCAGGGAAGAGCGGGCTCGCGAGATAGGCGCAAGGCTTGAAAAGGCCGGTATTCCTGGGGCCTACGAAGGCGCCAGGGCGCTCGCCGGTGATGCGGCGCTGAGCCGTGGCCATTACGCCCGTTTCCTGGCCGAGCAGGGGCACGCGCCGGATAGCGCCAGCGTGTTCAAGAAGTTTCTCGGCCGCGGCAAAACAGGCTATGTGCCCAACAACTGGGGCGAGATGGCGACGGCCATTGAGGTAATCCACAACGCAGGTGGAGTGGCCGTATTGGCCCACCCCAGTGGCTATCAACTGTCGGCCAAGTGGCTCAAACGCCTGGTGCGCGAATTCAAGGCCGCCGGTGGTGATGCCATGGAGGTGGTGCTCGGGCAGCAAACCACAGACGACAGAAATAATTTAGGCGCGCTGGCCACTCTCAACGGCCTCTACGCCTCGGTGGGATCCGATTTCCACTTTCCCGGCCGCTGGCTGGAACTGGGCAAGAATCTGTATCGGCCCCAGGGATTGAACTGGGTCTGGCAATGCAAGCAATGGACAATAACTAAATGAGTCAATTTTTCTACGTACATGAGGTGAATCCTCAAACCCGTCTGATAAGCCAGGCGGTGAGCATTCTGAAAAGCGGCGGGGTCATAGTTTACCCCACAGATTCCGGCTATGCGCTGGGTTGTATGATTGGCGATAAAGACGCCATGAGCCGTATCGCCAGAATTCGCCAGATAGACAATGATCATAACTTTTCGCTGATGTGCCGCGACTTATCTGAGCTGTCGACCTATGCCAGAGTCGATAACCAGGCGTTTCGCATTCTGAAGAACAACACGCCGGGTTGTTACACCTTCATCTTTAAGGCCACCAAAGAGGTGCCAAGAAGACTGCAGAACGAAAAGAAACGCACCATAGGTATTCGGGTACCGAACAATGTTATCGCCCTGGCACTGCTGGAAGCACTGGGTGAACCCTTGATGTCCACCAGTCTTATTCTGCCCGGCAACGACTTTACCGAGTCGGATCCCGAGCATATCCGCGATATTCTCGAACATCAGGTAGATGCCATTCTCCACGGCGGTTACCTGGGCGAAAAGCCCACCACAGTGATAGACATGTCTGAAGGCGAAATGGTCATAGTCCGTGAAGGCAGTGGCGATATCAGCCCATTTCTTTAACCGCTCAATAAAGGTATAATCGCGCGTTTGGTCGGCCTATGCCGCCTTAAGGATGCTGCCAGAGGAGAGAAAACGGCTTGAGTGAAGGCGTTCAACAGAGTCTGCCGCTTGCCGTAGTGCGGGGTGAGGCGCTTAGAGAGCTGCCTGCCGATCTCTTTATTCCTCCCGAGGCGCTTGAGGTGTTTCTTGAGGCGTTTGAAGGGCCGCTCGACTTGCTTTTGTACCTGATCCGCAAGCAAAAAATGGATGTGGTAGACCTGCCCATCCACAGGATCACCGCCCAGTATCTTGAGTATATCGAGCTGCTGCAGGGCGCCAGGGTAGAGCTGGCGGCCGACTATCTGGTGATGGCGGCAACATTGGCGGAAATCAAGTCGCGCTTGCTGTTGCCAAGGCCGGAGCTGGAAGCCGAGGAAGAGGAAGACCCCAGAGCCGTGCTGATCCGCCAACTCAAGGCTTATGAAGCCATCAAAGAGGCGGCGGTGCGGCTGGATGAACTGCCGAGGCTCGAGCGGGATGTATTCCAGGCCAAGGCGGGCAAGGCGCCGGATATCAAGCCCTTGCTGGTGCCGCCGGATGTGTCTTTGGCTGAACTGGCCCGGGCCTTTGGCGAGGTACTCAAGCGGGTGGAAGCCGGCACTTCTCACCAGGTTCAGCGCGAGCAGCTCTCTACCCGGGAGCGGATGAGCCAAATTCTGGCCATGCTCTCCAGTGAGCATTACACCCCTTTTGAAGCCCTGTTCAAGGTGGAAGAGGGGCGCGCCGGAGTGGTGGTCAGCTTTCTGGCGTTGATGGAATTGGTAAAGGAACTGCTGGTGGAACTGATCCAGGCCGAACCTTTATCGCGAATTTATCTCAAGGCGTACTGACGGGAGCCGACTTGGCGAAGATTAACGACCTTCAGCTGAAACAACTGATAGAGGCCAGCCTGTTTGTGCTGGTCAAGCCCATGACCTTGAAGGCGCTGAGAGAAACCGTGCTGGCCGATTTCAGTGTCTCCCGTGAGCGTATTCGCGCCGCGGTGGATGAATTGACCCTGGATTATCAGGAGCGCGGAGTACAGCTGGTCAAGGTCGCCGGTGGTTATCGGTTTCAGACCCGCGATAGCCTCAGCCCCTTGCTGCAACCTCTGTGGCAGGAGCAGGCGCCCAAGTACTCCAGGGCAACATTGGAAACCCTGGCGGTTATCGCCTACCGTCAGCCTGTGACCCGCGGCGAAATTGAGCTGGTCAGAGGGGTGGCTGTCGGCAGCCAGATTATCAAGAATTTAACAGACAGACGCTGGATCCGCGTTGTAGGGCACAAAGAGGTGCCGGGAAGGCCTTCGTTATACGCCACCACTACAGAGTTTCTGGCTTACTTCGGTCTGGACAGCATAGCGGATCTGCCGCCTCTGTCTGACGCCGAATCATTAGAGGCGGTATTTTCGGGGATGAAAACACCGCCGGAACCCTTAGAAGAGTCAACTTGAATGAGCGAAAAATTGCAGAAAGTCTTGGCCCGTGCAGGCCATGGCTCCCGTCGTGAGATGGAGGCATGGATTGCTGCAGGTCGCGTGAGTATTGACGGAGAAATCGCCAAACTGGGTGATCGCATCGAAGCCGACGCCAAGGTACGTATCGATGGCCGTGCGGTATCGCTGAAATCTGCCGATGATGTGATCTGCCGGGTACTGGCCTACCACAAGCCGGAAGGGGAGATCTGCTCGCGCAAAGATCCCGAAGGCCGGCCCACAGTATTCGATCGTCTGCCCCGCACCCGCGACAGCCGCTGGGTTGCAGTGGGACGTTTGGATATCAACACCTCGGGTTTGCTGCTGTTCACCTCAGACGGTGAACTGGCCAACCGCCTGATGCACCCCTCCAATGAAGTGGAGCGTGAATACGCCGTGCGTACTTTCGGTGAAGTGCCGGAAGCGGCGCTGCAGCGTTTGCGCAGTGGCGTTATGCTGGAGGATGGCCCGGCCCAGTTTGATCATATCAAGGCCGCCGGTGGCGAAGGCATCAACCAATGGTGGCACGTTACCCTGCGTGAAGGGCGTAACCGTGAAGTGCGTCGTCTGTGGGAATCCCAGGAAGTGCAGGTGAGCCGCCTTATTCGGGTGCGTTACGGCATGATAGAACTGCCCAAGAGCCTGCCTCGTGGCGGCTGGGTCGAACTGCCGCTGGAGCAGGTCAACTACCTGCGCCAATTGGCGGGCATGGATCCGGAAACCCGCTCCATGCTGGGTGCCGACAAACACAGCGTAGCCCGCAACAAGGTGCGCAGTGCCAAAGTGCGCCGCGCCGTGCGTAAACACAAGACGGCGGCGGGCAAGCCCAAGCCGACCCGGCAGCGCAGCTGATGCTGCCAAGGCCTTATCGGCAGTGTGTTATAGCTTGTCGATAGCCTATCTAATCCCATCTAAAGATGTGATTTCAATGCAATGAAAGGTCGCCGCGGCGGCCTTTTTTGTTGCTGTTTTTCTAAGCTTTTTGGCACTGTTTCTCGCTGCTTTTGCATAGTTTCTACTTAGTTTTTGTCGTCGTTTTTGCCATAGCTTTCGCCAAAGTTTTTTGCCATCACTTTTTACCGTAAAAAGTCCACTTACCTTGGCGCAGTTCAGTCATGGTATAAGATAAAGGAACAGCAACTCAGGGAGCCAAGGCATGCAGCTGATCTCACACACAAAAATTTGGGACCAAGGCGAACACAACGCCTTTTGCGATCTATGCCGTTGGCAGGGGGCGCTCTACTGCGTCTTTCGGGAGGGCCAAGCCCATGTGTCTGATGATGGTGCGCTGAGAGTGCTTAAATCCAGCGACGACGGTCAAAGTTGGCAGGCCGAGGCGCTTATTCAAAGCGAGCTTGGCGATCTGCGTGACGGCAAACTGCTCGCCCATGCTGGCCGTTTATGGCTTTTTGGCGCAGCCTCCAAACATGGCAAGGCGCCGCTGCAGTCCTTGATGTGGCACTCGCTGGATGGCATCAACTGGTCGGCGCCCGAAAAAGTCGCCGATAGCGGATACTGGCTCTGGCGGGTGACCGAGGCCGAAGATGGCCTCTATGGCGTGGGCTATCGCCCCGGCGCCGATGGTGATGTCAGGCTCTATCGTAGTGAGCGCTTGCAAGCATCACAAACTGGTAAACTGCAATTTACGCCCTGGGTCGCTCCTTTGCAAAATGACGGCTATGTCAACGAATCATCACTGCTGTTTTGGGGCGGCGAGCAGACTCGCTCTGCTCAAACCTCTTCAGATACAGAAGCGCTTTGCCTGCTAAGGCGCGATCCTGTGTGGGACGCACAAGAAACCGGGTTGCTCGGCAAGGCCAAGGCACCTTTCAAAACCTGGCAATGGCAGCAGCTCAGTTGCCGTATCGGTGGCCCGGTCGCCTTTTTCTATAACGACCGCCTGCTGGCCGTGGTGCGCCTCTATGACAATAAGGTGCGCACCTCGCTGGTGGAAATCGATAGCGCCACAGCCAAGGTCACCGAGCTCTTAACCTTGCCATCCGGCGGAGATACCAGCTACGCCGGTATCGAGCTGGACGGCGATGAACTCAAGCTGGTGTACTACTCAAGCCATGAGGGCAAAACCGCCATCTATTTCGCCCGTATCGGGCTCAAAGGCTAAAGTACCAACCAATACCAGTCTGCTCGACACCAGCCAGCGTGACTGAATCAGGTTTAATAACAGGGAAAATCGCTTTAGATTTCAAAGTCAGTCAATTCTGTTGCAAAAATCAGCCAAATCAGGGTTTTGTGGCCTTTGTCAAAAACTTGACCTTTGGCTAATTGTTTTAACATTCAGTGCTGGGTATTGTATAACCAATTCAACCGCTTAGCTTTAGCGCTTCCTTAAACTCAGCGGCTCAAAGTCGGCGGCAGTGATATTTTTTCTGTTTTCAGCGGAATTCAGGGAAGAGCAGAGTTTGGACTTGTCCGGTAGGTATGGGTCTTGCTGGGGGCGTATAGCTGCAAGATGCTGGTTAGGAAATTTTAAGGTAAGTTTGCGCGTTATTTCTGTAACATTTCAGAAAATAGCATTAAATTCATAAAGTTAAAAAATCAGCTGGTAGATAGTAGGTTTAGAAACCGCGCATGCGCGTTTAGCTGCAAGGGATATTAGGACTAAATTGCATTATATCCAGCTAATAAAAAAAGATAGCGATGCGTGTTTACACTCCTCCGAGGACTAAAACGCGCATGCGCACTATACAGCTGTTATAAGCAAATGGAGGCTTCATGAAACGTTACGAGTATTGGATCCTTGATTATCGAAAAAATCGTTACATGGAACATTTGTCTATGGATCTTCTTGTCGATAGACTACGCTACCTTATTGAAAACTTAACCACTCTTGAGGTAAATGGAAAAATTGGTATGGGCAATATATCAATAGAACCGTGGAAAGAATTAATTGTAAAGTTTACTCATACCCAAGAAGAGTTGAAAATTCGTGGTGAAAGCCTTCCTAACAATTTTTTAGCTGATTGTGCAGTTCCTAAGCCAATGATTGAAGCATCAGAGCGATTAATTGAAATTCATAACATGGCATTAGCAAAGAAACCTCATCTAATTAAGTTTGGGAAAAAAGAGTATTTAGGTAAAAATAGTCTGAAAATATCTTTAGCTAGTTCGTTCATGGATTCATCTCTAAATGTTGCACAGATGGATGATGAAATGAAAGCCATCTTTCATGCGAACCCAACTGAAATGACCATTACTACTGAAAATGGAGAGATAATAAAGCCTATAGGCACGGTTGATATTACTTATGAAATTGATCGTGATTACTATGTGTTTTGCAGTAGTGGGGCGTTTGATATTCGAATGTTTAGTAATTTTGAAGCGGATAGTTGTTTATTTATCTATGATTCTCAACGGTTCGCTGATGACTTGATCTCTGAATTGCGCCATCACATTGAATTTGAAGATTATGCATATCAGATGGTTAAGTATGTCGACCCTGTAAAACCTAAACGAGAGGAACGAGAGCCTATAATTGAATTTCATAAGCATATTAGATATCAATATCAGAAAGAGTATCGACATGTGATTGTTCCAAATCGTAACTCGCCGATGCCTAAAGATGTGTTTCTATCAATTGGGTCGATAAATGAGTATTCCGAGCTAATTTGCTTATAACAAAGCATTTAAGAGTGATTCCCAACGCTTGGCATTTTTCATTCTATCGTTGGGTTTGGTGTTTACGGTGGTATGGTTTAGTTTTGGTGGTAGCGTTGCTCACACCTTAATGCGGCGTTAGCATTCCTGTTGGGTTTGCATTAAATAAGGAGAGTATCTTGGAAAGAGGTATTGTTACCCCAGCGCAAGAAATTATCAGTAATGGTGACTCGTTAAGTATGAGAGGGAGTTTGCCACCAGAGCAAATCAGGTATCTAGCACTATATTGGGATAAAGTTGTAGTAACTGATAGTAATATTTTTGGCTCTGGATTGAGTGATGAATCTAAAATTTTAGTCGATGCTGGTATTCTTCGAAAAGAGACTGCCCAAATGTCCATCAATGGAACATTTAATGGTAGCGGATTAGCGAAAATGCACTTTGATGGTTTGAGTCAGATTACGGCGACATTGTCCGAAAAAAATCCTGGTCAGTGGGCTATCCATCAAAGTGGAGATCAACTACATATCCCTAAAAACATGTCAAAAGAGTTAGTAACTGCTGATTTCGAGCTTAACAAATGTTTACCAGTGCCTTATCCAGATGTTCCACTTGAAAAATTAATTGAATTTAAGTTTAAACGTGGAGACGAGCTAATTGCTTTGAGGAAAACTCTCGATGAACTATATCTTGATATTTCTAATTCTCAAGATATACCGAGAGCTAAGATTGCAAAAATTTCGCAATTAGAGAAAGCGATAAATGACCTAGATGTCGTTGCGAGAGAAAGTTGGGGTTATAGGCTATTAGCAAGCCGAAAAGTCTCCTTAGACATTAATTTAGGTAGTCTATCTCAAGGCGCAGTGACAGGAGGAATTGTTGGTTCAACATTCAGCAACCCTGTTTTAGGGCTATTCGCTGCCGCAGGTCAAACTATCGTGTCTAGTATGAAGTTTGAAGTAAGTTCTTCAAGTCAGTTAGTAAGTTCAGTAGGAAATCAACTCGACCTTTCTTATCTAAGTACTTTAAAACAAGAAAGTCTTGTGAAATAGAATGCTAACAAACGCTTTAAAAGAATACAGGACAGCCATATCTTTTTGATGTTTCGCCCAGCTTTGACTAGGCTTTGAAATACCCATCAAAGCTCAGTCGAGGTTGGTTATGACCACTGCCCGTCGCCAGTTGATAGATGCTGAAAGTACGCCCTTTTATCACGTGATTAACCGTTGCGTGAGAAGGGCATTTTTGTGTGGTGAAGATGCACTGTCGGGGCGCAGTTACGAGCATAGACGTGGCTGGATAGTGGATAAAATCAGGCAGTTGTCGTCAATATTCTGCATCGACGTTTGCGCTTATGCGGTCATGAGTAATCACTACCATTTGGTGCTCAAAATCGACCTTGCTGCACAACAAGCGTTGTCACCATTTGAAGTCATTGAGCGTTGGACATTGCTCTTTAGTGGCAATCCTGTGGCGGCAAAGTTCCTCAAGGGCGATAGT
>NZ_JWGX01000059.1:0-39294 GCF_000813075.1 Shewanella sp. ECSMB14102 | reverse complement strand
CTTGATAATAAAACTTTAGCGATTAATTCTCCTTTCTGAACCTTCGAACCTCCTTTTACATAAATACTTTCAATAGTACCAGAGCGACTGGAATAAACTTTTATAACACCTGAACTAGGCACTAAAAAACCTTGCACCGTCTCTTTACGAGAATACTCAGAAAGGAATAGAAATGAAATGCAAGTTGATACAGTGAAGAGAAGAGGAAAAACGATAAGATACACGGATATATGTTGAGCTAGGGATATACTCCCCAGTAACCTCTTGCTGGAATAATCAAGTGCTTCTTTTCTAAAGAGTCCGTTCATTTAATAGTTCCATTTTTGGTTATTAAATCTGAACATCAAAGAGTTTTGAACGTACGTCAGAATAATCACGTATCAGATAAATTGTCAAATTAAATATTCAATAAACATCAACTGGTCATACCTTGCGGGTGGTGTAGCTTGTTTACCGAATGGGTGGATATTAAAAACCTTGGCTTTACCGAACAAGTGAATATTTAATTAACCGTCACTAAACTGGTAAAGTTAATAATTAATATCAAAACACATCAGAGTATAGTTAATTACAGTGTCAATTTGATGTTGTTTTTCTAAATCAAGAATTTATAAAGACGTTTTGAACAGGTCGTTGAACGAATAACAACTGCCTTAAGGTATTGTTCGGTTTCGTCACCATCATCCCTTAATGCATACCTAAACCCAGAATTTTGTTTATTGCCGATGTTGGTCGAGCTCAACATTGAGGGCCGCTTCAGTAAGCTGTTTAATGAGTGGGGTGAGAATACCATCTTTGCCGGTCAGGTCTTTACCTGCACGCAGAGCTTCAATGGCGGCTTCCATGTCGAATGTAGGTTTGGTCATTTGAATATCCTTTTGGGTGTATATTACTCAAATGACACAGATTTATGAACACTACCCTGAGGTGGGCAAAGTCAGCCTAGAAACTCTGCTTCACTTGAAAGCGCCACTCCCAGCCGTCCACTTCATCGCCCCGGGTAAAGGGCACGCTGAAATCTATGTGGGCGACATGACCATAACTGGAGCGGGAAGAGTAGACTCTGGCACCTATACCGACTGAGCCTATGGGGCCTGAGACTTCGTTGTCATTGGCCATGGCACCACCAAAGGCCTGACCGACATCGATAAAGGCGGCCCAGCCCAATTCTGCCAGTTGGTAGAGGTTGATATTGGGGTAATAACGGATTTCGCCGGTCAGCAGCCATTGATTATCACCGTGCTGGTAGTCGTTGGGATAACCGCGAATGCCGGTTTCATCCCCCAGCGCAAAGGGACGGTCGATATAGTTGTTGTTGGAGTTGGATAGCCGCACCTTGGAGTAGGCGGTCCACTTGGGGGTGAACTTATAGAAATACTCGGCGGCAACATTCACTTGATAAAAGTCCCGTTGCCGGGTGGCCAGGGTGGCTTCACCGCCAAATGCCAGCAACAGCAGCTCCTTGCCTTCAAAATAGCCGCGACTGCTGCGCCAGTTGAGGTGATAGCCCAGGCTATCACTGTCTTTGGTTTCCAGCCCCAATTTAACGCTGTGATGCCAGCCGAGGTTGAAGTCTTCGTTATAGTTGACCAGGTGAATATTGGTCAGTACCCGAAAATCATCCTGCAAGTATTCCCATTCTACCCAGGGGTAGAGAAAGTCTCTGTCCTGAGGCAATGGCTGCTGCGGGTATTGAGGCAGGGCGTAAAAGCTGTGCTTATCCTGGGTAACTCCAAGGCGTAATCTTTGTCGGCTCTGGTTTTCTTTGGCGAACATGAAGCCCCAGTAGAGGTTGCGATAGCGGAGCTCTTCATTGAATTCGTTGATGTCGAGGCCGTTTTGGCGAATGGTGTCGATTCTGTCTTCATCCAGATACTCGGCGCCGTAGGCGCGGGTGTCGTCAAGGGTATAGAAAGGCTTGTCAAAATACAGCTGTTTGGCCTGACCATCGCTGTTGTCATAGAAGTTGGCCGCTACAGTGGCGTTTTTGATTATGTTCAGCGGCATTTCGAATGCCACCTTGTAGCCGGTTCTGTCCTCGTCGGATTGGTACTTCAAACGGGTGCGGATCCCCAGACCCAGAATATTGTCGTCTTTCAATCCGACAGAGAAGCTGTTGTTGCCGCCGCTGCGTCCCAGGCTGATGGTGGGCAGCAGCGACCATTGATCCCAGGTTTCTACCAGCAAGGTTTCACCATCAGGCTGTTGATCGGCGCTGGGGTCGGCCTTGACCACAGAGATCTTGGCGTCTCTGAGATAGGGCTCACGCCTGAGAATTCGCTGCGCTTCTTCCAACTGCCTTGGGGTCACTTCCTGCCCTTCCTGAATACTGAGGCGATTGAGGATCACCGATTCCCGGGTATTGATATGCAAGGTGTTGGCCCAATTGTGCAGGAAGATGGCATTCTTGGCTGACTCGTCGAAAATCGGGTTGCTGACCACCACAATATTGCCAACCTTGAACCGCTCAGGGAGTGGATTTTGGCCTTGGGAAGACGAGGTGGTGCCATTGCCTGCGGTGCCGGTTTCGGCCAAAACGGAGAGGCTGGCAAACAGGGTTGCCAGAAGCAAGACACTGCGGCTTATTGCCATAGACTGCCTCCTCTCGGTAGTGAATATAGGGCTGATATTCACACTTCAATAACACAACCGAATAGGCGGTTAGTCAAGAAGGCTGGCGAAATAAAGTAATGATTTAGCTTGTAATAAACTATCTTTCCCCGGCGCTAATGCCCACGGCAGCTGCATTTAGAGAGTATTTCTCGGCGGCACCACCACGTTGGAGAAGATGAGCCCGGCGATCAGCGACATGAATATCAGAAAGATCTGCGACCCCAGATGCGACTGGTTCAACATGGTTTCACCCGAGATAAGCACATTGAGGCCGATATAGGTCTTGGAGCCAGGCACCAGGATGACTATCCCTTGCAGCAGGGCGATGGAGGCCGGTGCCTTCATCCAGCGGGCAAACAGGTTGGCGTAAATACCCACGGCCAGGGCGCCGAAGAAGATCCCCAGAGAATCCCCCAGATAGAGGCCGCCGAACATGGCAGAGAAGAAGGCCACAATACCCGCCAGTACGCCCCAAGGGGCATCTTTGAGCCTGGCCTTGAAGATAAATACCAGCGCCATGGAGAGGATGGGCACCGCCGACCAGATGGCCCAGCGAGGCAGTGGTATGGGTTCGATATAGAGGGATTCTCCGAACAGGGCATTGCCTATTGCCACGCCGAGTACGGCACCGAAGTAGAGCTTGAACAGCAGCATTACCGCATCCATGATCCTCATGGTACCTGACATAAGATCCCTTGCCGCCAGTTCGGCCAGGCCCAGGGTCAGTGCCAGGCCGGGAATAAAGACGATGATCCCCGACAGCACCACCACGGGGATATTCAGCCCGGCATCCAGTTGCGCCAGGCCGCAGGCGGCGAAACCGGCCAGCATGGCGGCCAGGGGTTCCAGCAGTTCGGCCATCCTTCGCGAGCGCTCGGCGCTGAATACCAAGCCATAGACCAGCATGCCTATCAAGGCCGACCAGAATACATCATTCCAGCTGCTGCCCATCAGCATGGCAAAGGCGGCGGCCGAGGTACCAAAGGCGCCCAGGGTTAACATAGGGCCATAGGGATTGGGCTTGTTGGCTATCTCATCCAGCCGTTCCAGCGCTTCACTCAGGCTGCGTTGCCCCAGGCTCAGTTCCTGCACCAGGGCGTCGGTGCGGGCCAGCGAACCCAGATCCAGCTCGCCGGGT
The DNA here is from genome assembly GCF_000813075.1 of Shewanella sp. ECSMB14102. Lineage (NCBI taxonomy): Bacteria > Pseudomonadati > Pseudomonadota > Gammaproteobacteria > Alteromonadales > Shewanellaceae > Shewanella > Shewanella sp. ECSMB14102. Next base: position 35,543 of record NZ_JWGX01000059.1, on the reverse strand, counting down.
TTGACCCTGGCAACATGGTTGTATTCCTGATCTGTGTCGTGCTGTAGCACAAAGGTCATCGAAGTGGGGGAGATCAGAAAATAGCCTTCGATGCCGAGCGTCTTGGCCACTGTCTGCAAGTGGGTTTCGAGCCGATAAGCCGGGGTGCCGAACTTATGCAGAGCCTTACCCAACTTGATGATAAAACGGCGCTTTTCAATGAATTCTTGATTATCCACTCGGTTTCCCACTGTGCCCTTGATTGGATGGACGGCTTTTGGCCCGCGCGGATTCTACAGCAAGGGTAGTGAATCCGGTTAATGACATTTTAAAAATTATTTCCTTTATGTGAGCCTAAGTGCAAGCTTGTTGCGTTAAGGTTGGTGTGCGCACCTGGATTTTGTGGGGCCAATAGGGGCTGAATAGAGAAGGTTAAAAAGGAGAGTTTGAAATTATGTCATTGTTTATATCGGGTTTTTATGCCGCTCTGACGGGGCTTTTGGTCTTGGTTTTGGCCTACCGGGTGGTAGGGCTGCGCCGTGCTTACAAGATAGGCCTGGGCGATGGTGGTAACGATGCACTGTATCTGGCCAACCGGGTGCACGGTAACCTGCTGGAAAATGCCCCGATAGCCTTGCTGCTTTTGGTGCTGGCCGAAGCCAACGGCATGGCCGGCGTTTGGTTACATCTACTGGGGACGATTTGGCTGGTGGCCAGATTGCTGCATGCCATAGGTCTGACCCAGGGCAAGGGCGGTTACCACCCGGGCCGATTCCTCGGCACCTTGTTCACCTGGATAAGCATACTTGTGCTGGCGCTGTTTAATCTCTGGCAGTATGTGGGGCGCTTGTTGCTCTGAACCCGAGAGAAGCCACAATCTAAGTAGGGCCTTGGCTTGCAGGCACAAGCAAGGGGTACAAATAGTCGGCAGTTGGTGAAAAATCAGTCACACTTAACCCGGCTAGCCTGTTATACTCCGCGGCCCTGAGGCAGCGTGGCTGCCGTGTGTCGAATCCTCTGATGGTCAGTCTCAAATGCAAGTCGAATCCAGCTTATTTCAGTATCCCAAGTATTGGGCCGAGTGTTACGGCACGGCTCCCTTTCTGCCCATGTCCCGTAAGGAGATGGAACAACTGGGATGGGACAGCTGTGATGTGATCCTGGTGACCGGTGATGCCTATGTGGATCACCCCAGTTTCGGCATGGCGGTGATTGGCCGTTTGCTGGAAGCGCAGGGATTCAGAGTGGGGATCATCTCGCAGCCGGATTGGTCCAGCAAAGAGGCCTTTATGAGCCTGGGTAAGCCGAATCTGTTTTTCGGGGTCACTGCCGGCAATATGGATTCGATGATCAACCGTTATACAGCCGATCGTAAACTGCGCCACGACGATGCCTATACCGCAGGCAATGAAGGCGGCAAGCGCCCGGATCGCGCCGTGACTGTATATACCCAACGCTGTAAGGAAGCCTTTAAAGAGGTGCCCGTGGTCATAGGCGGTATCGAGGCCAGCCTGCGGCGGATTGCCCACTATGACTATTGGTCCGACAAAGTGCGCCGCAGTGTGATTTTTGATGCCAAGGCCGATATCCTGATCTACGGCAATGCCGAGCGGCCGCTGGTGGAAGTGGCGCACCGTCTCGCCAAGGGTGAAACCATGGCGCAGATGCAGAATATCCGTGGCACAGCGGTTATCCGAAAAGAGCCACTGCCAGAATGGCGCGGCATGGACTCGCGCAAGATAGATCAGTTGCATAAAATTGACCCCATCCCCAATCCCTATGGCGCCGATGATGTCGGCTGCCAGAACTTGTCCGGGCCATCCGACAAGAAGATCTTCGACAACGATGCTCCCAAGCCCATCAGTGTGCAGCCACCCAAGCCAAGACCCTGGGAGCAGACCTATGTGTTGCTGCCGGCCTTCGAGCGGGTGAGTGAAGACAGATACCTGTACGCCCATGCATCGAGGATTTTGCATCAGGAGCAGAACCCAGGTTGTGCCAGAGCCCTGTTCCAGCCCCACGGCGACCGTGGTGTTTGGGTCAACCCACCGGCCTGGCCGCTCAACACAGATGAGATGGATGCGGTATTCGACTTGCCTTACGCCAGGGTGCCACACCCGGTTTACGGCAAGGCCAAGATCCCGGCCTACGACATGATCAAGACCTCAATCAATATCATGCGAGGCTGTTTCGGTGGCTGCTCATTTTGCTCGATAACCGAGCATGAAGGGCGGATTATCCAGAGCCGCTCGAAAGAATCCATTATCAAAGAAATTAAAGATATACAGCAGAAAGTGCCCGGCTTTACCGGGGTAATTTCCGATCTCGGCGGCCCAACGGCCAACATGTATCGCCTCGGCTGCAAGAGCGAAAAGGCCGAAAAGACCTGTCGGCGCTTATCCTGTGTCTTTCCCGGCATCTGTGGCCATTTGGACACAGATCATCAGCACACCATAGATCTGTACCGCGCCGCCCGGGATGTTCCCGGGATCAAGAAGGTGCTGATCGCCTCCGGCGTGCGGTATGACCTGGCGATTGAAGATCCGCGTTACGTTAAGGAGCTGGCCAAGCACCATGTGGGTGGCTATCTCAAGATAGCACCGGAACATACCGAAGAGGGGCCTTTATCCAAGATGATGAAGCCAGGTATGGGCACCTACGACAAGTTCAAGGAGCTGTTCGACCAATACTCGGCTGAAGCGGGTAAGCAGCAGTATCTGATCCCCTATTTTATTTCCGCTCACCCGGGCACCACGGACGAGGACATGCTCAACCTGGCGCTGTGGCTCAAAGAGCGTAAGTTTAAGCTGGATCAGGTGCAGAACTTCTACCCATCGCCTATGGCTAATGCCACGACCATCTACCACACAGAGCTGAACTCGTTGAAAAACGTCAAACACAGCAGCGAACAGGTGCCGGTGGCCAAGAAGGGGCGTCAGCGGCGACTGCACAAGGCCTTGCTGCGTTACCACGACAGCGCAGGTTGGCCGCTGATCCGCGAGGCGCTTATCGCCATGGGGAAACAGCATCTTATCGGCACCGGGCCACAGCATCTGGTGCCCCCGGAAGGCCGCGCCGAAGCCTGGGCCGGTAAGCATAACCGCAAGGGGGCCGACAAGGGTCGCCAGGGACTCACCCGTTTCAGCGACAATCAGTTTGCAGAGCGCAGCGGCAAAGCCGCCAAGGGTAAGTCCACCGAAGGGGCCAAAGGCGGTAACAAGGCCGGAAAAGGCAAGGGCGGCGACCACACAACAGGCCAACCGACAAAAGCTAAAGGCTCCAAGCCCGGCAGTGGCAAAGCCAGACCCGGAGCCAGGCCCGTCTTTGGCCATGCACAAAGCCATGCTCAGGGTAAAAATCAGGGCAAAAGTCAGGGTAAGAAACCCAAGTAAGAACTCAAGCGCTATCCATTATCACTAAAATGGAAAGCAGGAGCGCTGAGCCAAGGGGCCGCGCTCCCTCCAACACTTCTCAGAGGCTATCCCTAAGTCTCTGCGCCGGATAAGGTCCTTACCTGGCCAAGCTTACTGCGAATGCGTTCGATACAGGCACTGGGATTTTTCAACCAGAGTCCATAGCTGATGGGCAACATGGGCACCTTGGCCCGCTGCAGTATCTTGTATGTGTCCAGTTCAAAAAAGTCCATCCAGGGGCCGGGAAAGCCGATGAGATCCAGCGCCAGATACTCGCCCTGCCAGCGGCAGAGGATATCCACCTCTGTGCCGGCTAGCTCATAGCCTGGCCAGGTTTCGATATTGTGCCCGGCCAAGGCGTCACAGAGCTGGCGCTGAAACTTATCAAGGTGATCATTTTGCCTGTGCCGAGCATTGAATTGACGGCTGGATTCCAGATAACGGCGCAGTAAGGAATGACTCGGCAGTTCTTGGGCCGCTACCGAAACAAACAGGTGCTGTTGTTCCCGGGCGCGGGTGATGGCCACATTGAACACATCTTCACGGTTGAGGTATACCGCGGCTCTCTTGCTCTGTGGGTCAACGGCGAAGGAGAGATACATGATGTCGCGCTCCTCCCCCTGAAAACCAAAGGGGGTGTCGGCCCGCAGGCGATACTTTTCCAGTTCGGTGGCGGAAAACTGTTTGAATAAAGCATCGGCCAGCGCATCGGCCTGAGCCCTAAAAGGCGATAACACTCCCAGCGACTTGGTCATTCCCGCTTGCTCGCAGGTGTCTATCTGCTGCCTTATCAGGTTGCACAGTGCACTGATTTCAGCCTGGTTGACTCCCTGTTCACTGCGCTCGCCCATCACTGAGTGCAGATGCAGATGGCCGCTGCTGGTACAGGGTCTGTGCTGCATTATCCGCAGCCGCTGCTGATAAAACTGCGAGTTGCTGAAGCTGATAAGCTCGGGAGCGCTGCGAAAGTGTTCATCGAGAAAGGCGACCTGCTGCTGGGAGGCTATCTGCTCGGCCACCAGATCCAAAATTGATTTATCGCGATAGCTGCAGATGCCGGGTTGCGCTGTGGAAACGCCATGCAGTTGTTGCAACGCCAGCTCTTTGCTGCGGGACAGGAAGGAGATATGCCTGAGCTGCTTGCCATCGCCGACCACCAGTGCCCGTTTGGCCCGAAACAGCGCCGGTAAGGCGCTGGTGATATTGCTCTGGCTGGCTTCATCGAAGATAACCAGATCGAATAGTTCCCGCTGCAATGGCAATACCTTGTGTAGGGTATTGAGGCTCACCAGCCAGATGGGAAATGCCTGCTGCAACACCTGGTAATCCAATGTATCGAACAGTGCAAACTGCCGCTGTGAGGTGCGGGAACGAATCGCCTGATTGAAAGTTTGCAGCTGTTGCCTGTGGTTGTTCAGCAAATCGGCGACCCGACTGGCTTTGACATTTTGCAGTAACTTGGCTGCCAGCGCCTCTTTGGTTGTCAGGCTATCGTTCAACTCATCCAGGGTGTTCCAATGTTGGCTCAGGTTCTCCATGTTGTGGCCAAACAGAGCAAGATAGAGCTGTAACAACCAGCGCCGCTGTGAGTGTTCCAGTTTGTGCAGCCTTTGACCGCGGCGAATGGCGCGACGTAAAAATCGCAGCAGCCGGCGTTCTGAGTTGTCCAGTTGCCGGTTCAATATATTGAGCTGGCTTTCCAACTGCCTCGGCGGGGTAAACTCAGGGGAATGATAGCCGTCCAGCAGATTGCTGAGATAATCCTTAAGCTGTTTCAGGAAGGCCTTTTGTCCCGCCCGCAAGCTGATGTCCTTGAGCCCGAACTGGCTCTCAAGCTTGTCGTTGATAACATCGAGTGCATGCTCGTTGTTGGCGACGATCAGCACAGACTCGCCCCGGGCCATATGCTCGGTCGCGACGGCGGCTATGGTATAGCTCTTGCCGGTTCCCGGCGGCCCGACAACGCAGCCAAGACTGTGGCCGGCGCCTATTTCCAGCACTTGCTGCTGTGCCCGGGACAGGAGGCAGGGCAGGTACTGGCTTTTGAGCTGGCGCTTGGCTTCGGTCTTGGGGGGCAGTTGTGCTCCCATCAGATTCTGCAGCGGCGCCGAGAGTTCGGCCGCATTCATCATGGCAGAGATCTCATGCAGAATACCGCGGCTGGCGCTGGGGCGTTTCAGAAACACCAGTGCCGATGCCGGCACCAGAGTTAACTTACGTTTGCGGGTCAGGCGGGCGAGGCTGTCATAGCCTGTCAGTTTGGGAAATCCCAGCAGCCCCAGGGCATCTATGTTCTGGTGGCTCTGGCTCAACAGCGAGGTCCAGCTGTCGGGGCGCTCGGGAGCGAAGATGGCATCAAAGCCGGCTTCCATAGTGTCTTCCGGCAGTAACAGCCGCAGCAAGGGTTCGTTAATCTGCAGTGCCCCCTCTTTGAGGGAAACATAGAAGCTGCCGTTATCCTCTTCCAACTGGGCATCTTTAAAAACCAGAGGGCTGAGTACAGTGCGTGTCTGCCCCTCTTCCTTTAATTGGCCGACCACAAAATGGGAAACATAAAGCAGTTGGCGCTCGCGTTGGTACATGGCGATTCTAGGCAGGAGTTGCGCCCCGGCTTCATGGGCGATTGGCTGTCTTGGCAGGAAACCCGAAAGCAGCGAGTCCTCGCCCTCAATAAACAGCCTGTCTTCCTGGTTTAGTTTGCCAAGGTGCCACAGATTAAGATCGACACAATCTTCCTTATAGCAATCCTGGTAGTAAGCGAGTAATGGTTTGGCGGGCATAACTTTGGCTACTTTCTTTGCGGTGGCGCGGCTGCGTCCACTGAAGCCGCGGGATGGCAAGTATCCTAACGGTTTAGGCTTAAGCTTTCCAGAAGTGCGCCATGATGTCAGTCGCTTGGAATTCTTGGTCGGATCCGGTCGGAACGCGCGGTAATTTAGGCTGTTGCAAATAAAAAAGACCACCCTGGAAGGAAGTGGGTTCAGGGTGGCCGAGCGTGCCTGGCAAAAGGAGGTTGCCAGCAATGGAGCGGGAGTGTGCCGCTATAGAAGTTCAGTTAAAAGAAGTAGTTGATCCCCACGGCGAAGTTATTGTCCTGGGCGGCATCTTCGGCCGGGTCATCCATGTCGCTGAAGTCCAGCTTGGCCTCAAAGAACATCACTGTGTCTCTGCTGTATCTGTAGTGCAGACCCAGCATGGCAAATTGGCGACGCCAGTTCCCTTGAATGGCGCTGTGTTGATCTGTATCCAGATCTAGGTAGCTCAACATGGCGATGGGCACAAAGCCGTTGTCGTATTGGTAGGCAACCATCAGCTCGGCGCCGGTGGCGTCGTAAAGTTCACCGCCAACCAGTTCGTTGTTGTCACTCTTGTGGGCGTTGAAACCCACATACAAACCGCTGGCTTCACGGTTGGGTGCATAGTGATAATAGTCACCATACATGGCACCTATGCCTATTATCTGGTTGGTCACCTTGAGTTCAGTGCCTTCCAGGTGGCCGTCGATATCACCACGGTTGAAGCCGGCCAGCAGCTTGAACTTGTCGGTGACGCTGTAGGTCAGGCTGGCACCGTAGCTGGAATCAAAGTCCAGTTCAGAGTTGGCCAGTGGTTCGCCGTTGCTGTCCTGTACCGAGACCTCACCATCTTGCTTGGCGGCGTATTGCAGTGCCAGATGCAGCGGGCCAAAGTCATTGCGGTACTGGAATGCGGCATCGGCGCGCCCGGTCCCTGTCAGACCACCATCACCGAAGGTGTAAGCACCGACGGCATAACCGGCCACGACATTGGGTAAGTCTGTGGTACCGGCCACGTCATAATAGGCGCCCCACTGTTTCCCGAAGGTTAGGCTACCCCAGGTATCGTGGGACAGACCGACATAACCCAGGCGGTTGTTGAGGAAGTCATCGGTTTTCTCGGCAGCCAGTCTGCCGCCCTGTAGCACCAGATTGTCATCACTGGTGACCATGTTGATGCCCCATTCGGTGACGGCATAGGCGGTCCAGCCATTGCGTTCTTTGCGCTCGAAGCTCAAACGTATTCTTGATGTGTCGTCAATCACTGAGGTCTCGTGGCCATCATTGTAGGCGGCGAAACCCAGCCAGCCGCTGATGCCAAAGCTGTTGCTGTCATCCTTGTACAGCTCGATTGCCTGGGCTGAGCCGCAGAGCAGCAGCGCAGGGATTGCCAGCGCCAGTATTGTCTTGTTCATAGTCCACCTCATCCAATATTGTTATTGATTTAACTTTTGGGTGGCGCGCACGCCGGGGAGTGCGCGCCCGTACGCCTTAAGCGTGTTTCAATTGCTGTTTGGCATTTTTGTTGGAGATGACGCCGAACAGGGTCCAACCGAAGAAGGTGGCAATAGACCCCAGCATCACAGCGGTTTCCCCTGAGCTATAGAGGGCATAGAAGCTGTACAGGGCACCAATTACGGCCATAAAGTTGGCAATTCGGGCCTGTTTTACAGGGATATTCAATTGCTTTTGCATCACACCCAGAGCAGCCATGGAAAGGATATAAGGGATGATGTTGGTGACCACGGCCAGGTTAACCAGCGCCTCAAACTGTTTGCTCAGTGAGGGGCTGATGGTCATCAGTGACAGTACGGTTTGTATAGAGACTATGATCAGCATGCCGACAACCGGGGCGTCTTTCTTGGTCACTTTGGAGAAGGCTTTAGGGAAGAAACCTTCATCGGCAGATGACTTGAACACCTGGGCGATGGTGAACTGCCAACCCAGCAGGGAACCGGTACAAGAGATGATGGCGCAGGCCATGACAATGGAACCGATAGTGGGGTTGAACATCTGCGCGAAGGCCAGACCGAAAGGTGCATTGGACAGCGCCAGCTCACCGTTGGGCACAATACCGGCGATCACATTGGTAGAGATGATATAGATAACCGCTGCACCTATGGTGCCGCCCATTACCGCGATAGGCACGTTTTTCTCTGGGTTCTCTACTGCTTCAGCGTTGGCGCAGGCAGATTCCAATCCCAGGAAGGCCCACAGTGTCATGGCGATTGAGCCACCCAGAGCCTTGAAGAATGGCATGTCGTGGGGGTTCCAGGCCGCCTTGTACAGGTCTAAATCGAACCAGTACCAACCTATGATGGACACCCCGATAACCGGAATGATAATCCCCCACACTGTGATACTGGATACCTGACCTGTGATGCGGGCGCCACCGAAGTTAGCCACTGTGGCCAACCAGAGCACACCTATGGTGGACAGACAGATGGCTATGGGGCTGAGTTCGACACCGAACAGCACGGCACCATAACCCACAGCGGAAATCGCGATGGCCACGTTGGCGATCAACAGAGATACCGCATAGGTATAGTTGGCCATAAAGTTGCCACTGCGACCGAAGGCATACTCGGCATAACCGCCCATACCACCGGATTTTTTGCTGAACATACCGCACTTGGCAAAGGCGTAGGCCAATGCCGTTGAACCCGCCGCTGTCACCAACCAGGACAGAATTGAAATCGTTCCCACCTGAGCCAGCTGGGTTGGCAGCATAATGATACCTGAGCCCATCATGTTCACTATGGTGAGTATGGTTAGCTGAACCACGCCAATTTTATTATTTGCTTTGCTCATAATTATTTACCTAAGTCATGTTGCCAGGTGGCGGGGCGCCATGCCCCGCCGCTTATGGTTAAGCTTTCAGGACATAGCCCATGGCCTGTTGCCGGCCTTCAGGGGTTTGTTCCAGATACACACCCTGCAGCTCAGGTGAGAAACCCGGCAGCAGATTGATCCCTTCTTCCAGGGCGAGGAAGTAACGTTGAACTGCGCCGCCCCAAATCTCGCCGGGAACCACACAGAGCACTCCCGGTGGATAAGGCAGGGCGCCTTCAGCCGCGATGCGACCTTCCACCTGTGACAGGGGCACCAGCTCCACATTGCCGCGGATAAACTCTATGTTGGCTTCCTGTGGGTTCATCATGGCTTTGGGGAAGTGAGCCTGACGGAACATCTCTTTTTGCAGCTGTTTTACGTCATGACTGACATAGAGGTCATGCATCTCCTGACACAGCTGGCGTATGGTGTAACCCTGATAGCGTTCCTTGTTGGCGTTGTAGACATTGGGCAACACTTCAGACAGCGGCGCATCTTCATCGACCAGTTTCTCGAAGCGGGCAATCTGAGATACCAGATGCTGCATCTTGGCCATGTTTTCGGCCGGGGTGATCAGGAACAGAATCGAGTTGAGGTCACACTTCTCCGGAATGATGTTATTTTCACGCAGGAAGTTGGCCAGAATCGTCGCCGGAATACCGAAGTTGGTGTACTTGCCGGTTTCGGCATCGATACCCGGAGTCGTCAGCAGGAACTTACAAGGGTCGACGAAGTATTGGCCTTTCTCATATCCCTCGAAGGCATGCCATTTCTGACCGGGTTCGAATTCGAAGAAGCGCAGGTCATCGGCCATCTGTTCGGTTTCATGAGCCTGCCATGGGGTACCTTCTATCATTGGCGGAATGAACGGCTTGATATATTTGCACTTTTTCAGCAGCAGTTTACGGGCTTCGATACCGGCTTTCACCGCCTCACGCCACAGGAAGCGGCCACTGGCGCCTTCGTGCATCTTGGCGTTGACATCCAGTGCGGCAAACAACGGGTAGAAGGGGCTGGTGGAGGCGTGCAACATAAAGGCGTTGTTGAAACGTTTATGGTTGCAGTATCTGTCCTGGCCTTTGATATGGCTGTCTTTCTTGTGGATTTGCGAGGTTTGTGAGAAACCGGCCTGCTGTTTGTGTACCGACTGGGTCACCAGGATCCCCGGATCTTCTGCGCTCAGCTCCAGCAACAGCGGTGAGCAGTCGTTCATCATGGGGATAAACTGCTCATAGCCCACCCAAGCGGAGTCAAACAATATGTAGTCACACAGGTGACCTATCTTGTCCACGACCTGACGGGCGTTATATATGGTGCCGTCGTAGGTACCCAGCTGGATCACCGCCAGGCGGAAGGGGCGCTTGGCATCGGCACGGCTGGGGTCAACCTTGCGTACTTCTTCACGCAGATAGTTTTCGCTGAAACAATGGGCATCGATACCGCCGATAAAGCCGAAGGGGTTACGGGCGGTTTCCAGATAAACCGGGGTAGCACCGGCCTGGATCAGCGCGCCGTGGTGGTTTGACTTATGGTTATTGCGGTCAAACAGTACCAGATCGCCCTTGGTCAATAACGCATTACACACCACCTTGTTGGAGGCCGAAGTGCCGTTGAGGACAAAGTAAGTCTTGTCGGCATTGAATACCTTGGCGGCATGCTTCTGGGCATCACAGGGGGCACCTTCGTGGATCAACAGGTCGCCCAGTCTGACGTCGGCGTTACACATGTCGGCGCGAAATACTGTTTCACCAAAAAAATCAAAAAACTGGCGGCCAACCGGGTGCTTGCGGAAAAACTGGCCGCCTTGGTGTCCTGGGCAAGCAAAGGTGGAGTTACCCATATCGACATACTTTTTGAGCGTGCCGAAGAAAGGTGGCAACAGCGCTTGCTCATATTTATTGAGTGCAGTTTCTACCTGTTTGCCGTAAAACGCGGTACTGCTGCTGGCGCAAAGCTCGAATACGCCGGTAATGGCAGAGCAGATATCATCTGGGAAGGTTTCTTCACAACATACGGCGACGAAAATGGGTAGCTTTAGGCCTGTATTGTTGATTTTGTCGACTATGCCGTTATTAACGTCTGTTACTGAAACAACCACGGCACCAATATCGCAAAAATCGGTAGTTAATACGTTGACAACTTCTCTTTCAGTATCAAAACAAGAACGAACAGATAAACTTGCTGCAATTTTTAATGATTTCATAAAATAACCTTGTTTAAAAAAGTCAGCAGGGCTCGTATCGGAAAATAAATTCCAATATTAAAATTTAGATAAAGTCAGCCCTGGGCTGATATATTCAAGCAGCGATATTTCAGTAAGGCGTAGAGATACCATGACGAATGCTTCGTCAGAGAATAAGGTATAAGAAAGCCTTACCAATACACGTGCAGGATATTACCGGCCGAGTAAAAGCAACTAATTGTATGTGTTGGGGATACTAAGGAGATGGATGCGCGGAGCAGCCTATCTCCATTAGTTGGAGAGGGCTGTGGCAGGGAAAAAGAAAGCGTGGTCAAAATAATCACGATGGGTCGGCATCATGATATGTCGGGTGCGCCTTATATGCGCCATGATTTTAGACTTTCTCTTCATATACTGCTCCGTTACGTCTAGAGAAAAGCACTGGTGATAACTTAATGGCGAGTTTATATCTGGGCAAAAAATAAAAGTATGAGCCAAGTCATAATTCTAATTAGTTGTTAATAATTGTATCTGAGTGATTTAAAAAATTATTGTTTTTAATAACTTGTATTAAAAATTTACACCTTATAGTTATATTTGGCGTGGATAATTAATGATATGGTAATTATCTGAATTAATTTTTTATGTGTTACGAAATGCCATTGTTGGATTCTTATCTACTTTTATTGAATTAACATTCGGTCAGCCAGGGTTGTTGCACAAAGGTAAATAAGTGGGTTGATTATTCCAATAATGATTCTTTTGAGTGATGCTTGACGTTAGCCAGGTCAGGGTTGAATACTGTCCTTTTTATTGGTTGTGGAGAGTGAGATGGAACAAGAGCAATACAGCGACAGTGGTTTTTGGGCCAAGCTCAAGGATTACGCCAAGCAGGCTGGTCGGGAAGTCGTCCAGAAGGCGCTCTGGCTATACTACGCCGCCCAGAGGCCAGATACCCCAAAATGGGCCAAAGCCGCAATATTTGGTGCCTTGGCCTATTTTATTACTCCTTTGGATGCCATTCCGGATCTGACCCCTTTGGTGGGTTTCAGTGATGATCTCGGTGCTTTGGCGGCGGCACTTGCCATGGTGAGTCTTTATGTGAACGCCGAGGTGAAACAGGAAGCTGATCAGACGCTGAAGCGTTGGTTTGACTAAACGAGTACCCTTAAGCCGGTTTTATACTAAACCTTGTTTAAGGGTTTGTCTCAGTTGCCGTTGGGAAAGGGGGCTTCGGGTGTAAGCCCCCGTGATCTACTTGTTTAACTGAGTTTAAATTGCCCCACAATCTGTTCCAGCTGTTGGTTGGCGGTGGCCAGGTTGGCGGTTTCGTTACGGCTGGCTTCACCGCTGCGAGCCAGCTCGTTGGCCATTTCGCAGATAGCGCTCATGTTACGGGTAATCTCTGCCGAGACCGAGCTTTGCTCTTCGGCGGCGGTGGCTATCTGAGTATTGAGGTCGTTAATCTGATTGACCGACCCGCCTATGGTATCGAGGTCTGTAGCGACTCTCTCTGTGGTTTTAGCTGTTTTCAGGCAGGTTTGTTTGGTTTTCTCCATCGAGTGGATCGCACTATTGGATGCCTCTCTGAGATTGTTCAGCGTTACCTCAATTTCTGCGGTGCTGTCCTGGGTGCGCGCCGCCAGAGCCCTTACTTCGTCGGCCACCACGGCGAACCCTCGTCCCTGCTCACCGGCTCGCGCCGCCTCAATGGCTGCGTTGAGCGCCAGTAGGTTGGTCTGATCCGCGATATCGCCGATGACCTTCAACACCTGAGTGATATTGGTGGTATCCCGGTCGATTTGACCTATCTGGTTTGCGGTATGCTCAACTTCCCTGACCAGGCGATTGACCGTTTCGGTCGCCTCGGCAACCACTAGTTTAGATGCCAGAGCCTGTTCGTTGGTCAACTGAGTAAAGGAAGCGGTTGTGCTGCCATTTTGGGCGACATCGTTGGCTGTGGCGCTCATCTCTTCCACTGCGGCGACAATTTGTTCCGTTTCTCTGGTGTGCGCCGACAATATCTGGCGATTGGTCTCGGTTTCTGTGTTGAGCCGTTCAACGCCACCTGAGATGTGTGTCGAGGCCTGCATGACTTCCTGCATCATGGCTTGCAGGTTAGCGATAAACTGATTGATCCCCTGGGAAATTTGCCCCAGATCATCTTGGTTGTGTATCTTGAGCCGTTTGGTGAGATCGCCATTGCCTTTCGATAACTCGGTGACCATAACCTTGAGGGACAAGATAGGGCGATAAAGCAGAGATAGTACCCCGAGCAAGATAGTAATGGCACACAGCAACATGATGGCAGAAGAGATTATGGCGTTTTTCAGAGCCTGATCCACCACCGCATAGGCGCCCGACTTATCCACGCTGATGAGCAGATACCACTGTTTGCCGTTGACCAAGGGAATTGCTTTAGAGAATGCGAGCTTATCGACGCCATCAATACGGTATTCCTGCATCATCTCATCATTGCCAAGCAGCTTCTGCTCCACCTGGGGGAGGCCAAAATCGCTAAAGTGGCTGCCGGTCACCAATTGGGGGGACTCCGAAGCCAGCACTTTACCTGTCTGATCCGTGATAAGGGCTACCGCGCCCGGATAGTCTATCGCGCTAACAACCTTATGAAGATAGGTGAGTTCTATGTCGCCCAGAACCACGCCATTGCCCAAGTTTTTCAAGATGGAGATCACCTTGTTGCCGGTACCATCGTCGGTATAGATATCGGTGACATCGAGCTGGTTGGTGGCCTTCCCTTGTTGATACCAGGGGCGTGTTCTGGGGTCGTATTTCCCCGCAATCGCTCTGCCGTTAAACCACTTATCGCTGGTCTCTGTGGAATAGGCGCTGCCGTCATCGAAGCCGAAGTAGATGCGGGCGACCCCGGTGAGATCTGTGGTGAGGCGTGCGGTGCTGGCGTAGCTGTCCCGATAGCTCCCTTGGTGGTAGTGTCGGGCCAGTTGATCCATTGCCTGGGCTTTGGCGCCAAACCAGGTGGCGACTTTATCGGACTCATTGCGGGTAACGCTGGTGAGCTTGTCGTTGACCCCGGCGATGGTGGCCTCTTTGATTTGGATATAGGAGAGCCAGTTTGAGATCAACAGGCTAAGGACGACTAAAGTGACCATAGAGGCCACGAGTGATTTCTTAAATCCCATTTATTGCTAACTCCATGATATGCGCTGAATAGAAGAGGCCGGAGTCGGCCTCTTCTGGAGGGCGTCTGGTTAGGGTTAGCCTTTCCAATTCAGATCGAAGTCGTAGCGAATGCCGAAGGCAATGCTCTTGTCGGTAGCGCGTTGTTCGTTGTCTTGCTGCAGATATTCAAGGTGCAAGCGCACATTGCTGGCAGGATTCCATTCCAGGGTGGTGTTGAAGCCCTGATAATCCAAGCTGATATCGGACTCCAGGCCATCATCGAAACGGAAGTAGCCCAGCTTGAGTTTGTAGTCCTGTGACAGGGGAATCGCCAGCGCGGCATCCAGGGTGCTGCCGTCCCTGTCTTCGCTGCCAGTCAATTGATAGTCTTTGTACTGGTAGGCGAGCGCCAGATAGATGCCGCTGTCGAAGCTGTAGGCCACAGCGGCGGCGCTGGTCTTATCTTTGCCGGTTTTCAGCTCACCTTCGAAATTGTCCTGTTCCAGATAGCTGACCCCCAAATGTAACCCCTGCCAGTCAAAGCCCAGACCGGCGTTGATGGCATCGGCGCCGCTGTTATCTCCCTCACCATCGAAGCGTGCCGAGGCCATCAGGGTAAAGTGCTGCAATTTGAACTGATACAACGCCAGATTGTCGGCAAAGAAGGGGCTTTCCTGATTGTAGGCAAATGGGCTGTTGGCGTTGTTGAATATGTCTGTATATTCGGCTACCAGGGTGTATTGCACCGGCCGTTGGCGGCCGAAGCTGAGCTGACCATAGGGGGAATCCACCCCGGCAAATGCCAGCCGGGCATCGCCGAAGCTGCCATCACCATTGAGATTGATTTTCCATTCACCTTGAGCCAGTAAGGCCCAGCCGGGGGCAAATTCGGTGCGGCCCTTGACGCCGATACGGGACAGGGCATCACCCACATCCCATTCATCTGTGATGTCACTGTCGCTGTAAACCAGAGTAGGACGCAGTGAACCATAGAGGCTGAAGCTGCTGTTTTGGGCACTGGAGCTGACTTGTTGCTGTTCCAGACGCTTTAGCCGTTGGTCGAGCTCTTGCCAATCGTTGTTGCTGCCATTATCGGCTGCCATTGCTGTCAGCGGCAGGGCACAACCGAGTAAACATAGGGTAGATGTTCTCATCTGTTTGTCCCTCATTTGGGTATAGGGATCCCCGACCCGTCAGGGCCGCGGCTATCATAGGTTTGGGATGCCCTCCCCCGGGAGCAGGAGGAGGGCGTGGGAGTTATTTGCCTTTTGAGAGGCTTTTGTACCAGAGGTTGTGGTGTTGTTTTGCCCAGTTTTCGTCACACTTGCCGCTGAGCATACATTCCATACCGCCTTCAGAGATCACTGTGGCCATATAGATATGCACTACGGTAAAGGCACCGAGCACAAAAGCACTGACAAGGTGGAGGATCAATGCCAAATTGGCACCGTCTTTGGTGGCCACCAGGCTTGGGAACATGAGCACCAGACCCGAGCCGACCATCAGGGCACCGAACAAGGCGAAACACCAGAACCAGAGTTTTTCACCGGCGTTGGCAAAACCGGCATCCGGATGCTTGCCTTTGAAGGGGCCGAAGTTCAGGTAACCGCCAACCACTTTGAGCCAGCCGATATCACAGGCTTCCGGCAGTTGTTTACCGGCCCATTTGACCACCATGACCGCCCATCCCAGGATGAAGGGGAAGGCCATCAGGTCGTGCAGGGCTACCGAAGTGCCGATAAAGCCGGTCCAGTGGGAGGCGCCCATGTTGGGTTCCAGCCAGAAGCGGCCGGCAACCATGATAAGGCCTGTGATGATCAGCAGCAGGCAGGCGATAGCGCCGACCCAGTGCACCAACACATCCATGCCACTCCAACGGTCGACCTTTTTGCCGGAAAAGCCCTGACTCAGCTTGGCTTTGCCATTGATGGCCACGAACAGTGCCAGCAGCACTATCATGCCAAAGAAGCTGTAGCTCAGGAGGTCGGCCCACCAGGAGGCCGGCGCCAGAGTATCGAGATACCCTTGATTGACGGGGGGCAGAGCATCCGGGAACTGAGCTTGTTGCGGCATACCCCTGAGTTCGGGGATATCGCCCTGAATAGCCACTTCCTGTATAGGTTGCCACTGTTGTGGTTCGGGTTTCAGAGTGTCGGCGGCCAGCAGCGGTAAGCTGAATACTAAGGCCACAGCACCTGAGATAAAGGCATTCAAACTTTTCATGTCAAATCCTTAAACATCTTAATGATGCTTTGCAGTCGGAGTCTCGACCCCGGAATTCTTCAGTCTGGAAGTGAGGAAGTCTTCCAGCACCTGGGCATAGCAACGCCAGAAATCCTGCCGTGCATGTTGGCAGATCCCTTCAGTGAACGCCTGATACCAGGTGCCAAGATGTTGCTCGAGGAAGACTTGCGCCAACTGTTCCAGCTCATCGGCCGCGGCCGGATCTTCGTTTTGTTGCTGATGGCGCAGGGCCTCAGCACAAAACAGAAACTCCAGCTCATTGCCTATGTAGTCCGCCGGTTCGTTGAACCTGGTATCTATCACCAGTCCCAGCTGTTGATAGAAGTCGGCGACTTTCATGGTACGGTCCGTATTCAGCTGTCGACCGACATCGCGGTAGACAGATTCATAGGGTGGCACCAGCAATTTGGTGGGGCCGATACACATACGGTTGAAGTCACACTCAAGTTCCAGTGGCTCTGATTGCCATTGTTGGGCTTCCTGAAGCAGCTCTGGGTAGCGCTGCTCCTGTTCCAGCCAGTCGATAAGCCGCTTGAGCGACTCAGGGCTCGAAGGGGTAAACAACATCCCCTTCAAGGCCTGATAGCCTTTGGCGACCGGACCGAGGTCGAGGTGTGTCATGGTCGCTCCTTGATGATGACCATATTGGGCTTGGTGATGCAGTCGCCGTAACCTACGCCTTGCTTGCTGGCAGAAGGTTTCTGGGCCAATACCTGCTGTATTCTGTCGGTATCCAGACACTTGACCGGACAACCGTCGACACAGGCAGGTTTGAGCCCCTGATCGATAAGCTCAATACACATGTTGCACTTGGCAGCCTTACCATCGGTTTTCAGCATGACTACCGCATCATAAGGGCAGGCACTGACACACAGGCCACAGCCGGTACACTTCTCGCGATCCAGTACCACCAAGCCATCGTCACGCACTGTATAGGCTTGAGACGGACACACCATGAGACAAGCCGGGTTGCCGCAATGCATGCAGGAGTGGCTGAGCCACACGTCTACCATGCCGTCGTTACGTTTGACTTCGTAACGGTCTACCTTGCGAAAGCGCACGTCTTCCGGCAGTTCGTTATGGATCTGGCAGGCTATGGTGCAGGCCTGGCAGCCGACACAGTTTTCCTGTCTGAAGACGAATCCGAGTTGATGTTTGTTTTCCATGAGGATCTCCTTCAGGCTTTGGCCATTGCCACGCGGGTTGAGTGGTAGGCCGAGCAGCCGCCCATATCGGTCAATTTATCTGTGGTCAACGAGTTGGTGCAGCCATCAGTACCGTTGGGGTTGAGTCTGAGCCAGTTACACTTAGGGGTCATTAGTGAGCCCTCTGGCACACCTGTGGTGACCATGGCAACAAATTTAGCTTCGCCTCTGTGGTTGCTGAGTTTGACTGTATCGTTGTTGACAATGCCGTATTGCTGGGCATCTTTGGGGTTGATTTTGACGTAGTAGGCTGGGATGGCGCGGATATATTTCACGTTGTAGAAGGAGCTGTTAACCCGCTGTGGTACCCCGGAAGAGAGTAAGCGGAATGGCAACTCGCGCTCTTTGGGTTCCATCTCATCCTCTGGCAGGCCCCAATCCAGTACTGGGTGGAAACCGGCATCGGCCATCAATTGTGAACTGAACTCAATCTTGCCGCTTGGAGTTTCATATTTACCGTCGGCCAATACAGGTTGAGGAATGTCCAGCTTGATGTACTTCTCTTTCATCAAGCGGTCGTAAGTCACCCCTTTATAGTAAGGTGAATCTGTATCCAGTAGCTCGTGAATGATGTCATCGTTGCTGGCCTGGAAGGCAGGATCTTCAAAGCCCATTGCCTGACCCAATTCGCGGAAGAAGGTCCAGTTACACTTACATTCACCCAGAGGCTCAATCACCTTCTGGCATACCTGCACATAGTAGCCGTGGTAGTCACCGACAATATCATCGGTTTCAAACTGGCTGGCGGCTGGGACTATGATGTCGCAATACTGCAGTGAGTCAGTCATCACCATGTCGTGACCGACAACAAACAGATCTTCGCGCTTCATTCCCTCGATGACAGCATTGGTATCAGGCGCGACCACCACAGGGTTACCGTTATAGATGATCATCCCGTGGATAGACTTACTGGGCTTATCGTGGCTGGTGGGGTTAGTTGGATGCAACGCCTTGGCCAGCTCAGTCATATTGATGCGCTGGGCATCCGGATTCGGACGCATATATTTGCCGCTGGCTTGATATTGGTTTAAACCACCGCCCGCATGAACGTTGTCATAGATAAGGCCGTTGCCGCGTTTACCGAAGTTGCCAGTGACCGCGAGCAGCATGGCAACCGCGCGGGCCATACGGGCGCCGTTGAAGTTACGTTGGAAACCGTAACCCATACGCAGCATGGTCTTTTCGTTTTCACCCAACACCTGGGCAAACTCGAACATCTTGGCTCTGGGTACTCCGGTAATGGCTTCGACTTCATCGTAGCTGATTTCATCGAGGCGCTTGAGTAACTCGTCGTAGCCTACAGTTTGCTCGGCAATAAACTTATGATTAATAAGATCTTTTTCTACCAGATACTTCATGATACCGGCACACAGTTGTACGTCTGTGCTGGGGCGAGGCTGCAGGTAGATATCGGCCTGGGAACACAGCGGAGTGCGCTGCGGGTTGACCGCCAGTATTTTAGTACCGCGATCCCTGGCTTCGTTGATAAGTTTAATGGCTATGGTGTTGGAGACCACTTCGTCGTGTCCCCAGTTCAAATAGACGTCACTGAGTACTACATCTTCAGGATCCGGGCCAAGGAAAGTGCCGTAGAGCGACTTGAGACCATCATAGGCGGCGTAGGTACATACCTTACGTTCCAAAATGGAGGAGCCGATACGGTTCCAGAAACGTTCACCGGAGGCCGACATGCCGATGGCACCATAGTTGCCTGAGTAGCTGTAGGGCAGAATCGCTTCAGAACCATGCTCGTCGATGATCTGCTTAAAGCGGCTGGCAATCTTGCTGTAGGCTTCGTCCCAGGTGATCCGGCGCCATTTGCCTTCACCCTTCTTACCGACCCGCTCCATGGGGTGCAGAATACGGTCGGGGGCATAGGTGTATTGCACGTAGCTTTGTCCTTTAAGGCAGGGAGCCTTACCGGTCTTGGCCTGTTCCTCAGCGCCGGTGACGTAAGTCATTCGGCCATCCTGAACCCGGAACTTAAGCAGACAGCGGGCGGCACAGTTACGCAGACAGCTATGGTACACGACTTTACCATTGCGCTTGGCTAATAATCCTGAATTGGCTCCCGCCTCTTTGGCATTGGCTACGCCGGGAGTCAACCCTGACAGGGACGAAAGCACGGCTGTGGCTCCGGCCCCCTGTAGAAATGTGCGTCTATTGATTTTCATAGTCATCACTCACCATAATTTGGACCTTGAGTCCGTTATGATTGTTGGCCCAAGGGCCTTTATTGTGCCGGTTTCCCGGCGTTACCCCGGGGGAAACTCCCCCGGGGCTAAGGTGCGTTACATTACAAAGGTTTGCAGTTGGTTACGGCCGTTGATTTGGCTAACAGTCAGCAGTTGACCGTCGCGAACCAGTAAGCCTTGTGGGTTGTCAGTACCAGGCAGTTTCACGCCTGAGTAGACTTCGCCTGTGAGCAGGTTAAGTTGCAGCACTTCACTGGCATCATTGTTGAGCAGCCAGGCTTGCTCATCATCGACGCTGATACCTGTCAGTTGTGGCAGCGCCTTGCCTTCCAGTCCTTTGAAATTGGCTTCGGCAGACAGAGTCATGTCACCCTTGTCGAAACGGGATACCACCAGGTTTTCGTTCAGTTCATCGCGGGTAGTGACGGTCACATACTGATCCAGCGCCTTGCTGTAACCCAGCGCCAGGCTGTAGCTGGTCTTGGCTCTGACAGTGCTGAACTGACCACGGGCTGTTTCGCCAATGCCATCGCTGCTCTGGTTGAAGCGGCGATAGTTCATTTCCCAGTTTTGTGCAGGATCCAGAACCAGCTCAGCCCAGGCTTTGTTGAAACCCATTACCAGCAGGCTATTGGCTGAGGTAAAGCTAACGCCGCTTAAGGTTTCAATGTGCAGCATATACATGCCGTCGATTTGGGCCTGAGTAAGCAGTTTGAATTGGTTATCCAGGATGTAGACCCAGTTGTCTGAAGTGGTCAGCGCATAGATCTGGCTCTCAGGTTGGTAGTCGATGGCGGTTACCCGGCCGGAAATCGCTTCAGGCAGTGTTGTCTGGCTCAGTAGTCTGGCTTCAGGAGCCGAGGCAAACAATGCTGGAGTCTTGTTCCAGGTATCCATGTCCGGGTTGCTGATGGCGTAGGCGCCACGGGCATTGGGAGCATAGGTTGGCCAGTGATCCAGTTCCCAGCTCATGAACTTGGGGTTGAAGGACACGCGGCCTGGACTGTCTTGACCGACGAAGGGGAGTGGGCCGGTTTGGGTGAAGGCTTGCACTATATTGCCGGCGATCACTACCAGGAATACACCGCAGGCGAATTTAGGCAAAGCGTCCAGTGGCTGTTTGCCATAGGCATTGCTGGGGAATTTATTGCCCAGGGTCAGCATAAGTAGCGCTACAACCACAAGGACCACGATAAAGACCAGTAGTGCCCAAGTGTAAGTGTGGGCGCCCATGATCTTCAGCGAGAAGCCTTGGCCGATATCGCTGGCCAGGTTAAATGAGGTATGCACAGATGCCATAAAGGCGCCATAAATCCCCAACCAGACCAGTGCAGCAATATATTTGGGTTTGAGGCCAAAACGCACAATATAAAGAGCGGTCAGCGCCACCAAGATCATTGCTGTACGTTCTTGCCAGCAAAATGCACAAGGGTTATCCAGCAGGATAAATCCGAAAAAGAAACAGGCAATACCCACAGGTAAGGCCATGATGACAATAGCAGCTAAGGATGCCAACTTGTTGAATATATGCTCTTTCATAACGACTCTTTAGTAGTTACCGACAGGAAGTAAAACGCCCCAGGACATCATGATCCAAATAAAGAAACTCATTCCGATACAACCGAAAAGAAGTTTATCTGCCAGTTTTTCTTTTTCTGGTTTCTTATAAACCAGATAAGCGGCATAGGCCGTAATACAAAATAATGTGAACTCCATTGGATACCTCTTGTTTCACTTGTGATTTATCTCTTATGTGGCCGCAGCCAAACGCCATTCTCGTTCCAATCCATACACGAGCTTTGATTTCACCCAGTTGAAAGCCGGGGAATTATTAATGTTTCCATAAAGGATGTAATTGCCTACCGTACGGTATTCGCTACGAATTTCTTTTATATTTTCAATCATGTTGTCAGATAATCTTCGATAACTGACACCAGGTAACATGTCGACAAACTTGCGAGTAAATTGATTGCAGCTGAGAGTGATATAGTCTGACTCGGCAAGGATTTGCATTGCAGTGGCGACACTGTCTGTGTAACCGGCAACATCCATTTGCAGGCCATTGTCCCGACATAGATTTACCAATAAGGGACAAGTCAGGTCGTTGTAGTTGTCGATTTCCAGTAGTGGATAGTGGGACAACTGCTCCAATGACATGGATTCGGACAGAATTGGATGATCTTTTCTGGCCAGAATGTAGATATCACCTGTCTCAGAGAAGATTTCATAGTTGAGCCTAGTGTCATCAAAACCTTCGTAAACCACCACGAAATCGACGCCGCCACCAATGAGCTCATTGCTGCAGTCATGGCTGAGTGTACGAATATCGAACCGTAAGTTGGGTGCTTCTGGAAGAATGTAATTATTTATGACTTTATGAACAGCATAGACAAACTCATCATAGGCCCTGATAACAAAATGACCGCCGGATTGGCTGGGGGAAAAGACAGAGTGTTGCCGTTCAAGCAACTGATATTGCTCTACTAGTAATTTGGCGTGTGGGATTAATTCTTCGGTCTTTTGTGTAGGAATTAATCCATTTGATTTACGAACAAATAAAGAGTCCATAAATACATCACGTAGCGCATTTAGTGTGCGAGTGACGGCACAACTGGATATGCCCAATTCGGCCGCTGCCAAGTTTCCTTGGCCATGTTTATATACAGCTAGTAAAACTTTTAACTGGTTATAATTAAGGCTGTCAATTTTCATCTAACTGTCCCCACTCTGCAGAGACATTACTATGAATTCATTGTTAGACTATTGCCAAGATTAAGATCACATTGAGAAATAGTTAATTATTTGAAACATGAATTGCTTCCTATTTTTAGCCAGGCGAAAAAACCTTATTTCCTCAGATGAAATTAACGAAAGCCTGTTTTTATTCTCAGGGTGTGAATTTAATCAAGTAAAATAGTGAAAGAAATTCGGAAATGATTCGTTGTGACTTCGTGACTTGCTTGCTGTGGCGATTTGTTGTAGGGATTCAGTTTGGTTTCAAAGTGTGTCGTTATAGTCGTTCATTTAATCAAGAAGGAACAAGAAGAATGAAACGATTGGGGATGATGGCAGCCTTGTTGTTGACAACGTCGGTACAGGGTCAGGAATTGACCGCTGCCGAGCAGTTTTTTAAGCAATTATCTGATTTATGCGGTAAGGCCTACAGTGGTGAGCTGATCAAGGGGGGGAGTGTCGGCGATGGTTTCACGGGTCAGCCGTTGGTGATGCATGTGCGCCAATGCTCAGAAACCGAGATCCGTATTCCGCTGCATGTGGGAGAGGACAGATCCCGCACCTGGGTGATCAGCAAGACGGCCGATGGCCTCAGGCTCAAGCATGATCATCGTCATCAGGATGGCAGCGAAGATGCCGTGACTCAGTATGGCGGTGACAGTCGCATTCCTGGAACTGAGTCCTGGCAGTCTTTTCCGGTTGATGAATTTTCGATTGCCAACTTCAAACAGCATGGTCTGACGCAGTCGGTCACCAATGTTTGGCATCTGGGGTTGGATCAGCAGAACTTCAGTTATCGCCTGACCCGGGAAAACCGAGACTTTCTGTTGCAATTCAATTTGAGCAATGAAGTGACGCCGCCACCGGCACCATGGGGACATTAATAAAAAGGGTTAATAGATGAGGCGACCTGAGTCGCCTCGTCAATGGGCTTATTGCGCTTCGAAGGTAAATGACTGCCCGGCAAGAGCGGCTTCTACCATGAGGCCACCCTTGGCGGCAGTAAATACCGCCATACCGTTGATATAAGCGGCCTTGGCAGCCTGACTGCCGCCAGACTGACCGGCACCGGCCGAATTACCTGTGGTACCTGCTTGGGCGTTGGCGCCGGCATTGATGGCTACGGCTGACGCCTGGGCGCCGAACTCAAAGCTGCCGCTGGTAAAGTCGCGGTAGGCCTGTGCATCCTTGAAGAAAATAATCTCACTGTAGGCCTGACCGCCAATTTGGAAGCCAATGGAAACCTGAGTCATGCTCGAGTCACCGGTATAGGCACCACCGCGATAAACGCGTCCCTTGCCGTAGGCCGCTCCGATACCAAGTCCCCCTTTCCCTATGGTAGGAAAAATTGCATAACCATAGGCAGAATCGAAGAATTTGTGGGTTTCGCTGGCTTGTTTGAAGGTAGCTATGGCGCTGCTGTAGCTGTCATTGGCACTGGCTGTTGGGACCAGTAGCAGGCTGCCTACCAGCGCAAAGAGGGTAAATAGGGTATTAGAAATGGTTTTCATGATGAACCTCCAAATTGAGAGTCTTGGGCTCCCGGTCAATGGGGCCTGGATACCTTTGGCTACTCTTGAGCTTACTTGTCCGGCAGCAAAAATACAGGGGGGGAGGCTAAAAAAGCGCCTGCAATGGCGCTTTTTAGTGTGAATGTCAGCCAGAGTTCAGTTAACTCGGCTTCTATGACTGAGCCCTTAGGCTAGGGCAAGGGTTTGCCGAGAACATAATGTTCAAACCAGGCCTGATCCCAGTCCATCTTGGCTTGTCTGTGCTTATAGTGGCTCAAACCATGGCCTTCTCCTGGGTAGGTTATCAGCTCCACCGGCACATTCAGGTAATGTTTTAGGGCGCGGTATAAGCCTTGGGCATGTCCCAAAGGCACCCGGGCGTCTTTCTCTCCAATATGGATAAGAGTTGGGGTCTTTATCTTGTCTGCATGTGTCAACGAAGAACCATGGGTATAGGCCTCAGGCTTTTCCCATGGCAAGCCTTGCATAAAGTTGACCACATGTCCTGGCGTATCTTCCAGCATCCATTGCAGGCGCTGATCGAATACTCCGGCTCCTGAGCTGGCGGCCTTGAATCTGTCGCTACTGGCGATAAGTGCATTGGTTAGATAGCCGCCGTTGCTCCAGCCCATTACGGCCAGCTTGTCGGCATCGACCAGGCCATCGGCGATGAGTTTGTCCACGCCGGCCATAATGTCGTTTACCTCAATCTCGTGTTCATGGCCCACAAGGTCAGTGAGGAACTTGTCGCCATATCCTGTAGAGCCGCGGTAGTTGGGCGACAATAAGGCCCAGCCGCTGGCGGCGAAAGTGGCACGGCCATAGGATCTGTGTTGCAGTGCAAACGGGGTGGAGGCAGTAGGGCCGCCGTGAATTTGCACGACAAGCGGTAGGGGGCCATCGGCTTTGCGGTAGCCGGGCGGTAATTCCAGTATGCCTTCAACCTGAGTGCCATCGGCGGCTTGCCACTTGATTATGCTCAGTTGTGGCAGTAGCCAGGAATCGGTTTGCGGATTGATATGGGTCAGACGCTTGGCCGGGGCTTTGCGCTTCTCGGCGTTGGCGATAAACAGATCGTAGAAGTGATCCAGGCCGTTATGACTGAACGCCAGTTGTTTGCCATTGTGACTGAAGCTGTAGCTGCCGATGACGGTATCATCTTGCAGTAGAGTTCGGGTGTTGCCCTGTTTCAGATCATTGATTTCGGTGCAGTAGAGACGTACCAGCGCATGATCGGCGCCGCGATAGCAGAGCTCTTCACTGCCCGGGCGCCAACGGATATCGCCGCCGCTGAGTGTCATATCGCCCTGACGCATAACACTCAAGGGTGCCTGCTTAGGTTGACTGGTATCACTGATAAACAGGTTGCCGGGATGACCGTCGAAGTCGATTCTGAAGGCGAGGCGGCGGTTGTCCTCGGCCCAACTCAATCCCAGTAACCAACCGTAAGGAGAAGGCGCCTGTTCACGCCAATACTTGTCTGCCAGAACCTGATTGGTGGCGTTTTTGATATCGAAGACTTCTACTTGAGACCCACCTTCCAGATTGACCAGTTCGTTGTCTTCTGTGGTGATACGTGCCAGTTTATTGCCATCATGGCTGACGCTGAATTCCCAAACAACCTTGCCATCATCCAGCAGCAACTGCTTGCGAAAATGCTGTAGATCCAGGCGGTAAAGGGGGTTGGTATCGCGGCTGTCGTGACCATACTCAGGGCCTTGGTGAGCGGCGCGCATATCGGCCCAGGGATCTTTGTCTGTCAGGGTTTTATGGGTCAGGAAATAGAGCTGACTGCCATCGTCACTCAGTTGGTAACTCTTGATGCCACCGGCCTCTTGGGTAACGGGAACGGCTTCGCCGCCATGAATCGCGAGGCGATAAATTTGCGCTTTGGCGTTGAAGGGGGCTGGCTGCTTGGCATCGCCGCGGCTGCTGAGGAAGTAGATATATTGGCCATCGGGACTCCAGCTGATAGCGCTCTCACTCTCGTTGCTGAAGGTCAGGCGTTTGCTTTGGCGGCTCTTGCTGTCGACCAGCCAGATGTCTTTCTGAGCCTTATCCAGATTTTTATCCCAGCGCGACTCCAACCAGGCGGCCATTTTGGCGTCTGGGCTGAGAGCGACCTGGCCCATGTTGGCTATCTCGAAAAAGTCCTGATTGGTTATTTTATGTTGCCGCTCAAGGGCGGAAACCTGGGTTCCCATACCGATAAGGCACAGGGCCAGCAGGCGGTAGCTGTTAGACAATCCCATCTCTGTTCCTTTGTTTTTGTTATTAAAAGCCGCATTAGATTAACGTAAAGGTCACAGCCAGGGCGATGTTACTTATCTTTTTTTTCGCGCAGTATCTCATTGAGAAAATCCAGCTCTTCTTTATCGAGCGGCGGTTTGGGGACAGAGGTGCCCTGGGGGTGGAATTCACGTCCACGCAGATAGGCGGCGCGGGTGAGCTGATTGAGGCCGTAGATGGCCAACAGATAGAGGGTCAGTAGTAGCGCCAGTCTCGGGATTGCCTGCGCTACAACCGAAAATTGATCGCCGAGAAACAGAGTCAAGAGCACGGCAATATTGCGAACCAGCCAGTTCAGAATCAGCGCCAGAGTCAGCACCAGCAGCCCGTTGTTGCGTAGTTGTCGCAGTCGGTTTTCCTGCTGATCCAGCGCATGGTAGTAGTGCTGCATCAACTGTAACACCAATGCCAGATACAGGGTGGTTTGCAGTAACAGCAACAGCGGCAACAGCAGGGAACCCCAACTTAGGCGGGGTTGGTAACCCAGTAAGGCTACACCTGTGACTAGGCTGGGGTTGAATAGCCACAGCAACATCACCAGACACATAGCGAGTATGGATGGTAACAGGTGCTTGAGTGGCAATTTTGAATCCGCAGTTGGGCTTAGCTGTTGCTTCAGGTATTGATACAGTGCCGGCATCAACAGGAAGTACAGTGGCAGCAATAGCAGAAACAGTAGGTGAATAGGGGCCGGGGTATTGTCGCGGTTGAACAGGCCGGTAAAGAAATAGAGCGCCATCAAGGCAAAGATACCGGCGAGTAGCCGACGTTGGCTATGGCTGTCCTGATAGACAAAGCGTGCGTAGATGGATAACGCCAGGCAATGCAGGCCTCCAAGCAGCGATAGCCACCAGTAAGCTTGGGTAAAAATGTCGCTGAATGCAGTCATCTGGCCCCCTTAACGACATTCTTATCTCAGCCACTTGAGGGGCGCAACAAAAAATAGTCAGTTTTTGCTGTTATGCATGCGTTTATGGCGGTTTGAGGCGTCCTTAGGTGGTTTGCCCGGTGCGGCTTTGCGCTCGCACCATAGGTGGCGCAGAGCCAGTATCGGATGACTCAGTAACATGCGTGGACCGGCGTAACGCATCACCTGACGCATCTGTTCTTTGGGTTCAGGTTTGTAGCAGTGTACCGGGCATTTATTGCAAGTAGGTTTGCTTTCACCGTAGGGGCAGCGGTCGAGACGGGTATGGGCATAGTCCATCAAGGCCTGACAGTCGGGGCAGAGGCTGCCATCGTCGCTTCTGGGATGGTGGTCACGGCAGTAGATCCACACCATGGCAGAAACAGTGCGGAATTCGGTCAGCAGTTTTCCTTGCAGCAGCTCCATAGCCTTACCTTAGTAAATTACTCAACTATGGCTATCTTAGTCCTGAGAAGGGGGCTGGTTCAAAATCAGTGGCAGGAATTATGAAGGTGCGCACAAAATGAAGCTTTGTGCGCACTCAAGGTTAAATTACAAGTTAACCCTAGATATGGATAACCTTGTCGGCTTCCAGAGTCCAGCGGCTTAAATCGCCGAGTGTACCAATGGCTGCGCCATCCAATAGCATATCTGCCACTACGCCGCGGGCCTCAACACAGGTCTTGCACAGTAGTAGAGGAACGCCTTGAGCGGTAAGAATTTCGAACATCTGCTGCAGGTTGTAGCTGAGATCCGGGGTATTCTGGCCTTTAACTGCCCCAAAGACAGCGTCTGACATTAGGAATAACTTGAGTTCCACTTCTGTCTGCTCCTGATCTTTCAACGCCAGGGCGATACGCAGAGTGTTAAACAATTTTTCTGTGCCATACGGGCCGGCGTGAGCGACTATCAGTAATTTTTGCATCTGAATCCTTGTTTGCCATTCTTGGGATCAAAACCCCTGGAGTGTACCAGTTTGTACTTACCTATGGCGCACCAAGGGTCACAGACTGAATTTCGATCGCAAAAAGCGCCGTAAACCGGGCAGAAAAAGCATAAATACTTGATTTATACTAAGACGATACTCTATTAATATCGGTTAAACTCTGTGCAGAGCGGGGTGGCTTTGGCTGATTGCCATTACCACAAAACAGGGCTGCCAGTCGGCCCGACACTCAAAAAATGGTGGACGAAGATGTTTAAAATCCTGGTCATAATCTTGTTGGTCGCAGCGGGTATTTTCCTCTACAACAGAGCGCAGCGTCTGGCAAAAGAGGAGCGTGATGAGGCGCTTAAGCTCAAAGATAGAGCTTCAGCCATGCCTCAGGCGCCACAGGCCGAGACAGCAAGCGAGACTCAGGAGGGGCACCAGAGTGTCGATTTGGACTTTGCCGAAACGAAGGAGCAAGCTGAATCCCAGCCATCGGCTGAGCAAGTGGTTACCGAGTCGCCTGAGCTTGAGTCTCAAACCGAAAATAGCGCGCCAGAGGTGGAAGTCGGCCGCGCCGAGGTCGAGACTGTCCAGCCAGAGCCAGAGCCAGAGCCAGAGCCAGAGCCAGAGCCAGAGCCAGAGCCAGAGCCAGAGCCAGAGCCAGAGCCAGAGCCAGAGCCAGAGCCAGAGCCAGAGCCAGAGCCAGAGCTAGAGCCAGAGCTAGAGCTAGAGCCAGAGCCAGAGCCAGCCAAGGCGGCTGCACCGGATATCAGTTGGGGCAATATCACCCTCAAGCGGGCGATGGAACAGTATCAGGCCTCTGAAGGCACCATCGAAGCACATGACGCTTTACTGGCCGTGATTGGCGAATGCTACAAGCAGCGGAAAAACAGCAAGTATCTGCAGTTGGGACAGGAGTACGATGGCGCATATAGTGCATTGTTTGCCGCCAGTCGGGAGAAAGTACTCAGCAAATCACCCAAGGCCGAGTTCAAGGGCACAGGGTTTATGCAACTCTCTACCCTGTGCAGCGATGCCGGCCGTTTCGATGCCGCCATTGCCCTGTGCAACAAGGCGATTGAATATGGGCTGCAAGATGGCACAGTGACAGGCTTTGAAGGTCGTATCAAGCGTATCGAAAAGGCCAGAGATAAAGCCTCTGCCTGAGTACAAAAGCCGATTCAATGTGTAGAATCAAGCAAGGAGGGCCGGGTTAACTGCCGTGTCACTCCTTCCCAAGCTAAGCGAGCCTGCGGGTTCGCTTTTTTATTGATGGAGAGCCGCAATGAAACCAGCGACTTTATGGGTTGCACTTACTTCGCTTTTGCTGCTGGCAGCCTGCAGCAAGCAGCCGCAATGGACTCTGTTTTACTATCCGGATACGGATATACAGCAGCCGAATAGAGATAAGTCGGACGTCGAGCCGCAAACGGCCGAGACGTTGGATCGTTACCACGCCATAGCCGGTTACTATCAAACTCTGCAGCAGTGTCAGGGCAAGGGCAGAGGTATGCAACACCTCAATGAAGGCAAGGGCAGTTTCGAGTGTGGTCACAACTGCCGTCTAGACGACAGGGATATGGTAATCTGTGACCAATGGCACACTAACGGCCCCTAAGGGACATGAAATTTAAACAGGATTACTTCACCCGCCTGGCGGGATTTTACCAGCAGGTATTGCCTTCTGGGCTACCTTCGCCCCATTGGTTGGCCTGGAGTGATGATGCGGCGGCGCTTTTGGGCTTGGCTGGTCCCAATGAAACCTTGCTGCAGCAACTCGCCGGCAACCAGAGAATGCCGGGCGCCGAGTATTATGCCCAGGTTTACAGCGGACACCAGTTTGGCGGCTACAGCCCCAGATTGGGCGATGGCCGTTCGATCATTCTCGGTGAGGCCCTGGGGCCAGAAGGTGCCTGGGATCTGGCCTTGAAGGGGGCGGGACCCACGCCATACTCGCGTCACGGTGATGGCCGGGCGGTGATGCGTTCGGCGGTGCGTGAGTTTCTGGTGTCCGAGGCGCTGTATCATTTGGGCGTACCCACCACCAGAGCGCTGGCGGTGATCGGCTCTGAGCTGCCTGTATGGCGCGAGTCGCTGGAAAAAGGAGCCATTACCGTACGCCTGGCCCGCAGTCATATACGTTTTGGCCACTTCGAGTATTTCTGTTACAGCGAGAAAGGGCAGGCCGACAAGCTCAAGCAGCTGCTCGATTTCACCCTCAGCCAACATTATCCCCAACTCAGCCTGGACTATGACGGCTACAAGGCTTGGTTTGCGCTGGTGGTGCGCGATACCGCGCGCATGATCGCCCACTGGCAAGCGGTGGGCTTTGCCCACGGGGTGATGAATACCGACAATATGTCGATTCTCGGTGATAGCTTCGACTTTGGCCCCTTCGCCTTCCTCGATACCTTTAAGGAAGACTTTATCTGTAACCATTCAGATCCCGAAGGGCGTTATGCCTTTGGTCAGCAACCCGGCGTCGGCTTGTGGAACCTGCAACGTTTGGCGCAGGCGTTGACGCCTGTGCTGGCTTCCGATGACTTGATAACCGCGCTCAATACTTATCAGCATGAATTGGTGCAGCAATATCTTAGCTTGATGCGCGCCAAGTTGGGGTTGGCCCCCTTGGCTGAAGATTTAAGCCTTGATGCCCGGCTGGAGCAAGACAACAAGGACCTGGCGCTTATCGGCGCCTTTACCGGCTTGTTGGAACAAAATGCCTTGGACTACACCCAGAGCTTGCGCCGCTTCGGCGAGCTGGATCCCAAGGCAGAAAATAGCAGTCTGAGGGATGATTTTATCAATCGTCAGGGCTGGGATGATTGGCTGACCGATTATCGGCGCCGTATCGATTCAAGTCGGGAACTTGAGCTGTGGCAGGCCGATCGCCGGGCCCACAACCCCAAATATATTTTGCGCAATTATCTGGCTCAGGAAGCGATCATTGCCATCGAAGAGGAGGGCAATAGCCAGCCGCTTGAGCAGTTGTACCAGCTCCTTAGGCGCCCGTTCGATGAGCAGCCTGAGATGCAGGAGTTTGCCAAGCGACCACCGGATTGGGGGCAGGGGTTGATCATGTCCTGCAGTAGTTAAGGAATAGGATTAAAAGATGCAGTATCAAAATCTTAGCTTGGATTCAGAGCACAAAACCCTGTCGATGACGGCCGGGGTCGAGTTTGAAGCCTTCGACAGCTTTGCCAATCCTTTATGCCGGGCACTTGATGCCAAGGTGCTGGAGCGGCAATGGGGGGCAGATCGTCACCAATGGTTGCTGGATTTTGAAGGCAGCCTTTTGTGGCTCAACTATGAGTTCTACGGTGAGGTGTGCTGGTTGAGCTGCCAGAGTGAACAAGACTGGGAAGTGTTGGTATACCTGAAACATCTACTGGAGTCACAGGCATGACAGAAAAGCAGGCCACGGCGGCGTTTCATTATCGGGATCTTTCCCCTGAACTGATTTTGGATGCTATCGAAAGTCTGGCGATTTATCCGGAGACGGGGCTAACGCCACTTAACAGCTATGAAAACCGGGTCTATCAGTTTCGTTGCGATCGCGGCCAGAGGTATGTGGTTAAGTTCTATCGCCCCGAGCGTTGGACCGATGCCCAGATTTTGGAAGAGCATGAATTTACGTTCGAGCTGGCCGAAGCCGAGATCCCTATTGCCGCTCCTGTGGTGCTCAATGGCCGCAGTCTGCATCACTTCAAAGAGTGGCGTTTTGCGCTGTTTCCTTCCATAGGCGGTCGCAGCTTCGAGGTGGACAACCTGGATCAGATAGAGGGGGCAGGCCAGTTTATCGGCCGTTTGCACCAGTATTCCCGTGGCAGCCTGTTCAAGCAGCGCCTGAATCTGACACCGACAACCCTGGGGGCTCCGGCGCTGGAGCAATTGCAGCATATAGAGCTGCTTCCGAACGCGTTGCGGGATCAGTTGCTAGAGGCGGCGTTCAGCCTTTTCTCTGAGCTGCAGTTGCGCTGGCAGAGTATTGCATACCAGAGTATGCGCCTGCATGGCGATCTGCATCCCGGCAATATTCTCTGGACCCCCAATGGCCCCGGGTTTGTCGATCTCGACGATGCCTGCAACGGCCCTGCAGTGCAGGACCTGTGGATGATGTTATCCGGTGACAGGCAACAGCAAACGCTGCAGTTGGAAGTCTTACTGGAAGCCTACGAGGCTTTCTCCAACTTCGATACCAAAGAGCTGCAGTTGATAGAGCCACTCAGAGCACTGCGGATGCTGCATTACAACGCCTGGCTGGCCAAGCGCTGGGATGACCCCGCGTTTCCGCGTCACTTTCCTTGGTTTGCGACCGAAGAATACTGGCGACAGCAGTTGCAGGCCTTCAAAGAACAACGGCAGCGTCTGGATGAAGCGCCACTGAGTCTTATCCCCTATTGAGTGGTACTGAGACCCAAAGGTGATACCTGCAGAGGCTTGGATTTAACAAAAAGGGAACTCAGGGCTTGAGTTCGACTCAAAAAGAAGATTATGTTATTCAGCCACTCCAGCAGTGTTGGCTGAAATTTTAATAAACAAGGAACTCCAATGAAGAAAATCCTGATGTTGGCAGCGGCATTTTTGCTGCTTCCTCTGGCGGCCACAGCGGCCCAGTACAAAGAAGGCGTGCATTATACTGTGGTTAGTGAAGGCCCCGCCTCCACCAAGCCTGAAATTACAGAGTTTTTCTCTTTTTACTGCCCCCATTGCTATAACTTTGAAAAGAACGTGATCCCCAAGTTGAAGGCGCGTTTGCCCGAAGGAGTCGCTTTTGAGCAAAACCATGTCGACTTTATCGGTCGCGAGATGGGTGTGGAGATGTCCCGTGCTTTCGCTACTGCCGAAGTGCTGAAGGTGTCCGACAAGATTAATCACGCCATGTTCAGTGCGATCCAGGACAAGAAGCAACACTTCACCAATCGTGATGACGTCAAGGCGCTCTTTGTGGCCAATGGTGTAGATCCCAAGCAGTTTGATTCTGCGGCCAACTCTTTTATGGTCAACAGCATGATGGCCAACATGAAGCGCAATACAGAAAACGCCAAGATCTCAGGTGTGCCTGCGCTGGTAGTGAATGGTAAGTATCGGGTTGAAACTGGTGCCATCAAGTCTTATGACGAGATGCTGGATATTGCTATCTACCTGACTCAGTTGAAGTAATTCGGTATATAGATACAAAAAAGGGGCCGACATGGCCCTTTTTTGTTACCCGGAAATACTGGTCGAAACCCCAAAAAAAAACCGTACTCCTTGGTCGCAAGAAGTACGGATTAGAGCCATAAGGCTCAGTTTTTACCCTGAGTAACGGCATTACTTTAACAGTGCGTCAAAAAATTGGCAAGCGCTGGATTTTTGACTTCGCTTGCCGGGTATAGATGTATAACAGGAGAATTTTTATAACAAAGACTCCTACTTACGACTTTTGGATCATTTTACTGAATTGAGATGAAACCTTCTGCCGGGTTAGGAGGTCAAAACTTCGGGATCGGAAATCAACTAAAGGAGGTTTCTCGTGCGTGTATTTCCTGTCTATGCTCCCAAGCTGATTGTCAAACACGTAAGGATATTCTTGACCGGCGCCGTCTGGGTGAAAGATCTGGGAAGATTAGAGTTTGATAAGGGGCGCTTTTTGCTGCCGAGAAAAAGCCTGCCAAAGGTAAAGCAGGCTATCATGGAATTGAACGAACTCATTGAAACTCAGAATAGTCAAGCTAAAACCGTTTAGATTCAGTTGACTTCGTCGTTGAGCAGACCAACAAGGCCGGTAACTTTCTCGTTCCACGAGTTGAGATCTTGCTGAAGTTGTTGGTTTTGCTCTATCAGATGAGCATTTTTCTGCTTTTCTTCTTCCAGCTCCATTTTCAGAAGCTCAATATTTTCGAGCGCAGCCTGGATTTTGGTCTCCAGTTTGGACAGTAATTCTAGGCTCATACAGGAGTCCTTAAATAGTTGGGCGAATGAGATATTGATTCTATCAGTGCCACTGGCTTAAGGAATAGCTCTTATCTCCAAGTGTCCAAAAAATATGCGATAAAATTGGTTGTTTGATAGTTTTTTTCACTTATCTGAATCCCGGCTGTCCCAAGTGAGCTTTTGCCGGATAAAATAATAATTTTCGCCCCGGAACTAGCCGATGACAATTCAACGTATCGATACCAATCCACGCATGAGCAGCATAGTGATCCACAACAACACGGTTTATCTTTGTGGTCAGGTTGCCAAGGATAAGTTCGCCGATATTCAGCAACAAACCCGGACCATGCTCGAGGAAGTGGATGAGCTGCTCAAGCGGGCAGGCAGCGGTCGTGAACGGATCCTTTCAGCGACTATCTACCTGAAACAGATGAGTGATTATGATGCCATGAATGCCATCTGGGATGCCTGGTTACCGGCAGGGCATGCACCGGCCAGAGCTTGTGTGGAGGCCGCGATTGCCGAGCCCGAGTATCTGGTGGAAATTTCAGTTATCGCGGCGATTTAAATCTCACTGCCGGCCGAGGCAATCAGCACCCGGCCAAATTCAGCCCCTTCAAGCTCAGGAGTGATTGCCAGCAACTGATCCATACGAATGGCGCGGTTGCTGGTGGTCGTTTGTACCAGTAGCCACTCGCTCTTGTCGGGACGGGTCTCGGTGATCAGTGCCTTGCCATGTAGTATCTCGCCTTGTAGCAGTTCTATTTTCAGCGGATAACCGCGAATACAGGCCAACTCCAGGTAATCATAGTGGCCACAATCTATCGCTTGGTAAGGTTTCATATTTTAGTCTTTTAGTTTGAAGTTAAATAATAATCTTCCTGATAGAAGCTGGCACTAATCGGAATTAAGTCAATATCTAAGCAGAATGGTATAAAAGTAGCCTGATTTTTCACTTATACCAAAATAAGTTGCAGCAAATTGTGAAGTCAGGAATGAAACCGAATGGCAGCTTGGGGGGCCAGAGGGGCAGGAAGAGGGGCAGGACAAGCACAGAGACTGTGCTCAATGCTGATGGTTCTTGGTTTGAGAGTGGGACTACCGCACCCGCCTCATGGGAAGGGTATCGGGCATCGCTTAATGGCATTTGTCTATTGATGTAAGCTTACTGTTGTTTATTGCTTATAAAAGCTTGGTATATCTTCTAGGCTAAAGTAGAGTTCGCGAATTCAACTCCGAAGTGCACCACTCGCTAAATTAGGCTGCCTTG